>JAAEQP010000560.1 GCA_024231375.1 bacterium
AGCGAACGCGCCATCCAGGCGGGTATTGACTATGTGGCGCGTCTGGGCGGAGGCACGGTACACGTGCTGCCGGGCACGTACACCCTACGGAATTCGGTCTTTCTGCGGCCGGGCGTGCGCCTCTTGGGAAGCGGGTTGGATTCGGTCCTCGTGAAGGCCCCCATGGTAGAGACGACGCTGGCCGTCGATTCAGACTGGTTCGACCAGGAAATCACGCTCACCGATGCGTCCGGCTTCGAGGTGGGCGACGGCGTGTGTCTACAGATCGAGAACGTCCACCACGGCGGGCAAGACGTGTTGAAACGCACGCTTGTGGCCCGCAGCGGGAATCGGTTCAAACTGGACCGGGCGTTGCGCGAGAACTTCTGGACCCTCAAGGAGCCATCCGTATCTTCGCTGTTTCCGCTGCTCACGGCCGAAGAGACGACGGATTTCGTGGTCGAGAGCATCACGCTGGACGGCAACCGCGAGAACAACGGACATTTGAACGGCAACTACGCCGGAGGGATCTGGTTGCAGGATTGCAGCCGCGTGGCCATCCGGAAGGTGGTGTCGCGCAACAATAATACCGACGCCATGAGTTGGCAGGTCTGCCACGATGTCCTCGTGGAAGAATGCCACTGCCACGACAACGCGGGGCTTGGCCTCCATCCCGGTTCCGGGTCGCAGCGGCCCTTGATGCGCGGAAACACGCTGGAACGCAACAAGATCGGCCTGTTCTTCTGCTGGGGCGTGAAGTACGGACTCGCCGAGAAGAACACCATCCGCGACAGCATCGATACGGGCCTGTCTATCGGGCACCGGGACAACGAGAACCTGGTCCGCGACAACGACATCACGGGAAGCGGCAAGGTAGGCGTTCTGTTCCGTCCCGAGCGTGGTGAGGGATTCACAGCCCGCGAGAACCGCCTCGAGAACAACCGTATCGTGGACAACGGGCCTGAAGACGGCGCGGCCGTCGACGTTCAGGGCGTCACGGAAGACAATGCGCTCGTGCGGAACACCATCCGCGAAACCCGTGCGCCCGCTTCACGCGTCGGCATCCGCTTGGGGAAAGACACCGGTGCCATCGAGCTCGAGGAGAACTCAATCGAGGGATTCGCCAAGGCTGTAGAGGACCTGCGGGAGCCGGGGTCTTCACGGGGGAGTGCATCATGAATCGACAGGTCTCCCTGACAACGTTGCTTGCAGTGATTGCCTTGACAGGTACGGTGCACGGAGCGCCCAAGGATGAGCCCAGGCTCGTTCATGACGCGCTCTGGGTATGGGGCAACCCTGAGATGGCTGAAGAAGGCGACCACTCGGAGGCCACCTTCGCCCAGGCCGGTCCTGCGGAACGTGCAGCAATTCTCGGTGTGCCCAATATCGCCATGGCGGGATTGGGTCTGCCGCGCGACGACGAGAAGGCGTTCGCGCGGACGGCTGAGGTGGCCCACGCCCCTCGGTTGGTATGGGAGATCGGCGGCGACGACACGAGCGGGAAGCCGAGCTTCGAGTACAGCGAAAGCATCGCGCGGGTGGCGCGTGTCGCGAAGCAGTATCCCCAAGTCGAGGGCGTGCTGCTGGACGACATGACCAGTGTGAAGATCGACCAGGGCTTCAAGCCCCAACACCTTCGCGCTGTGCGCGAAGAACTAGCCAGTCAGTGCCCCACCGTCAAACTATGGGGCGTCGTCTACACGATGAATCTGACGATTCCCGGCATTGAGGACTACATCCGCGAGTTGGACGTCATCCACCTCTGGGTCTGGCACGCCAAGGACCTCGTTGATGTGGAGCGGCACGTCCTGGACCTGCGAGGGGAGTTCCCCGACAAGCCCATCGTCTTGGGCCTGTACCTCTACGACTTCGGCGACGGCCGGCGCATGCCCTTGGACGTCCACCAACAGCAGTGCGAAAGGGCACTCGACTTGTTGAATGGGGGCCACATTCGGGACCTTGTGTTCCTCACCATCGAGAATGACGAGGAAACCGTACGGCAGACGGCGGCATGGGTTCAGGAGGTTGAATCCAGGCCAATCCCCGCGCGGCCGTAACCGCGTCCGCGCTTCGTGCGGGCCTCCTTTGAAAGGCGCCAACGTGTCTTGTCAGCATACGAAGCAACAGCGGTTCTCGTCCCGAGATCCGCGAGTGCAGGGGGAATGTCATGAGACGACGCAGCACTTGGGCGACGGAGGTTGTGATGATTCTGGTCGCATGTAGCGCAGTGTGCGGGGCTTCCGAGGAGGAATCTCGGGAACCGGGGCAGAACGTCCGACTCGTCCGGGACGCTCTCTGGGCGTGGGGCAATCCCGAGATGGCCGAAGAGGGAGCGCACACTCACGCCACGTTCGCGCAGGCCTGCCCTGCCGAACGGGCGCGTCTCCTTGGGACGCCGAACATCATCATGGCGGGGCACGGGCTGCCTCGTGACGATGCGGCGGCGGCCGCACTCACGAAGGAAGTGGGCCATGCCCCGCGACTGGTGTGGGAGGTCGCGACGGACGACGAAGGGGAGGATGCGCCGTTCGTGTACGCGAAAACGATTGCACGACTCCGCGGTCTGGCTGGGCAATACCCTCAGATCGAGGGCGTCTTGCTCGACGACATGAGCACGACCGGCATCAACCGCGGGTTCAAACCGGAACACATCGGCGAGATCCGGAATCTGCTTGGGGATCTGCACGAACAGGTTAAGGTCTGGGGCGTGGTGTACACGATGAACCTGGACCTCAAGGGAATCGCCGGGTACATGAACGAACTCGATGCGATTACCTTGGCCGTCTGGCACGCGAAGGATCTCGCTAATCTGGACGCAAATGTGGCCCGGGTCCGCGAAATGGCCCCCGGCAAGCCCATCATGCTGTGTCTGTACCTCTATGACTACGGGGAAGGACGCCGCATGCCGCTCGATATCCTTGAGAAGCAGTGCGCCACCGCGCTGCGCATGTTGCACGCGGGAGACATCGACGAAATCCTGTTCGTGACCATCGACAACGATGAGGACGCGGTGTCGTGGGCCGCCGACTGGGTCCGCAAGGTGGGGGGGCAGGAAGTGGGCTCCCCCCCTGCGAGCCCCGGCACAGCCGGGGACCTTCTGCGGATTGGCGACGGGGCCGCGTGGGGATTCCCGCGCGGCGACTGGACGCAGAGCGACGACGGCGTCATTCGTCCGCCCGACGAACGCAACTTGCACAGCCGGGCCTTCCACCTGGACCGATGCTACGGGGATTTCGAGGCGGAGTTCGAGTTCAACGCCAACTACCGGGAATGCGGAACCGGGACGGCCGGCTTCGTCCTCCGCGCCCAAAACGCCAATCATTTCTATCTGGTCCATTTCCCTTGGGGCGGACAGCAACTGCGCGCCAAGCATTTCTGGGCTGCCATCGCCAAGGTGGATGGGGACGGTTATGTCCGCAATATTGCGGCGGAATGGGTGCCCGGTGTGCCGAGCGAGGTGAACCGGTGGTATGGCGTGCGGGTCGTGGCGGACGGACCCGAGATTCAAGTTTGGGTCGATGGACACGAGGCCCTGCGGGTGCGGGACACGGCGTACCAGAACGGGCGCGTGGGCTTGGCGGGCTACGGCTGGTACTACTTCCGCAACGTGCGTGTCCACGGCCAAGCTTCCGAGCCGGCGCCGTGGGACGATGCGGCACAGGTTCCGTCCCACGCATTCACCGTCGGCCTGTCGAGTGCCGAGATGCCCAGCGCCTGCATCGCGCCGAACGGCGACGTGCTGGTGGCAGCGGGCAACCAGCTCGTCCGATCCAAGGACAAGGGGAGGACGTGGGAAGCACCTGAGACTCTTCCCGAGGCGCTCGGCGTCGTCACCGACTATGGAAGCAGCATGTATTGCGCCTCTCAGGACCGTGTGTCCGTGATGCTCCACACGCCACGAAGGGAGAACGAAGGCCCCAAGTCCGAAATCGCCATTGCCGACTCGTTGGACAACGGAATGACGTGGTCAGACCCGGTTCAGGCGGACGTTGCGGATGGATGGCCTGAGGTGCCCGCGAGCCTGACGCCCTACGGACCGGTGACGGCAGGCAAGGATGGAACCCTGATGCGCTTCATGCTCGGCGGAGCGAGCACGGGCAGCGAGCATTTCACGAACGTCATCACCTGGAGCGCCACCCACTGCAAAGCGTATGTCCTCCGAAGCACGGACGCTGGGAAAAGCTGGTCCGCGCCCATCGAACTGGACCGGCCGTCGTGGGCCAATGCCGAACGCGGCACGATCCCGGGGTCACTGGACTTCACGGAACCGACGGGCGTCGTGATAGGCGACACGGTCACGGCCCTCATCCGGCCCATCTACAGCCCCTACATGTGGCAATGCTGGTCGCACGACGGCGGCGCCACGTGGGATGCGGCCAGCCGGGCCACGTTCCCGGGCTACGCGCAATCCATGGCGCGAACGACCTCGGGCGCCATCCTCTGTGCGCACCGCTACCCGCTCTATTCGGTGAACGTGAGCCGCGATGACGGGCTGCATTGGGATGCCGGCACCGTCATCGACTACCCCGCTTGGGCCATGGGAACCATGCTGGAGGTGGAACCGGATGTCCTTCTTCTCACGTACATGAACGCCGAACGCGATCAACCCCTGCTCGCGCAGTTGGTGCGCGTCACGCCCACGCGCGTCGAGCCCGTGCCGCGCGAAGGGAAGTGACGAAGAAACGGTCCACGCCCTACCCGACGTCGCTGCCGCGTCCGTGTTTCGTGAGAGCCGTTTGCAGCAGCTCCAGCGCGGGCAAATACGTGTCGGGGCCGACGTACTCCAGGAAGAACGGGGCGGCGGGCGCGTGCTTGGCAGCAAGGGCCACGAACTGGTCGTAATCCAAGTCGCCCAGCCCCGCAGCGACACCCCCGTCGGCGTGGAGCTTGAAGTCCTTGGCGTGGAGGCAGTCGATGTAGGGCGCCAGTTGAGCGAACATCTCTTCCAGATCGTTCAACTCAAGGAGATTGGCCGGGTCGAGCAAGATGCGGACGCGCGGCGACCCCACGTCCTCGATGAACAGGCGCGCACGTTTCGCGCTGGAATAGAACCCACGATGGGACGGCTCAATCAGCACCTTGGCATCGTGGCGATCGGCGATAGCGGCGAGTTCCTTGCCGGTAGCGACCATCTGGTTCCAGACCGCTTGCCGATAATGATACGGAATGCTCGACGCATCCCCTTCCGGCTCGTAGTGGCCCGCTTCGGTGATGAACGTGCGCACGTCCATGGCCGCCCCGACCCGCATCATATCGTCGAAGTACGCCAGGTTGGCCGCCCGCTCGACCTCGTCGCCGTGGATGATGTTGGTGTACACGCCGATGCTGTGAATGGCGATCCCCGCCGCTCGGTAAGTGTCGGCGATGGCTTTGCATCGGGCGTCATCCAGTTCAGACGTGTTTGTGCGTCCGTTGAACTTCCAGTAGCGGCTATCGGTTTGATTCAGGAAGAGCTGCGTGTTGCGGATGCCGTGCTTGGCGAACTCCTCGGCCACCTGTGCGTTCGTCATGTTCGTGAACCCAAGGGTCGACACGCCCACAGTGGCCGGAGGCACGTCCGCGGCGGCCGAGGCTACGGTTGGCGCAACGAGTGGCAGCGCAGCGGCGGATGCAAGCGCCGCACGACGCGTGATGCGATGACCGGACATATGCACGTTCCTCCTGTTTGATGGGTCTGCCATCGCCTGCATCATAGAATGAATCGCCCAGCGTGGCAAGGGCAGAAGCACACCACACCGCCATTCCCGCCAAAGCGGGAAGCCAGCATCCTCTTGACCCAGTTTCCAGAGGAGCGAGGAGCCAACCGAGCTTGTCCCCCGACATGCCTGTTGCTATGGTGTGGCCATGGGAAAGAAACTGCCGCCGCGACAGCTTGAGCTCTACCGTCGGTGCGACGAGGTGTTGCATTACATCTGAGACCCCGTTGGCGTGGCAGAGTGGCCCGGTGCGCGGAATGAATACGAGGGATACGTTCCTCAAGCCTTCATGCTCTTGATCAACGGCACCGATGCGGACCGGATCGCCGAGTACCTTGTCGCCATGGAGACCGGACCGATAGGACTCACGTCAGACGGCGAACGAGCGCGGCGGGCGGCGGCCGCGCTGGTCGAGTGGCGGGCCTGGGTCTTCGCCGAAGACCGCTGGAGCGGACGAGCCTAACCGTCATGCTGAGTGAAACGAAGCATCTCTTGTGCCAGGGCAGTTGCAGGGTTGAAGAGATCCTTCGCGTGCGCTCAGGATGACGGTCAGGGTGGGGTCTTGTGGACGCACATGCACGGGGGTGTGAACTCGGGACGCCCGGTCTTCGCTTCAATTGGACTTTCCCGGCGGATTCGTGTCAAATGGAGCCA
>JAAEQP010000561.1 GCA_024231375.1 bacterium
ACGATCGAAGCGGCGCTATACGAAGCACCCATCGCCACCGACGCGACCACCCGGGCCCGACGCCGCGCCGCCGCTTTGACCGCCATCGCAGCACAAAGCGTCCATCCCGAGCAAGGGGCAGGCTCATGAGCCACGGTTATGTCATGCTCCAGCGCAGCGATGCGACGCGTGAACTGCTCAAGGATCCCAACGCGTTCGTCCTGCTGACCGTGGTCGCGTTGCGAGCGAAATGAACGAACGAGTTCAGCGTCTACGGTCTGAAAACGGGCCAGGCCCTGGTCGGGGACTTCCAGGCCTACGGACTGACCGAAGGACAGTATCGCGCCGCCAAGATCCGAGTGAAACGCTACGGCTTGGCCAGTTTCAAGGGGACCTCCAGGGGAACCGTCGCAACGCTTCTGAGCAATGCGGTTTACGACATCAACGTCAGCCCGACAACGAGCCAACGACGGACGGACAACGAACCAGCGACGACTAACAATAATGGGAAGAATGATAAGAAGGGAAAGGGTCCCCCTGTTCTTTCTTCGGGACCTGTTTCCAAGACGTTTGCCGAGCTGGACCGCGAAAGGGCGGCGACGGCATTAGCGCAGGCACAGGAGGAGTTCCTGACCGATGGACAAGCGTGAGTTTCTGCAATGGTTCGGCGAGCAGGTGCAGACGCGCTGGCCGCGTTGGGAGGTCAACGGGCCCATCCTGAGCGACTGGTTCACGGCGCTGGGCCGGTACGATGTCACGACGCTGACCGAAGCGGTGCGCCGTCACAAGATCCGCCACGATCTGGCTCGGCCCAGGATCAGCAAGGTTGTCTTCCTCGTGCGCGAACTGCACAGCGCCGCTTTAGAACGAGCGCCGAAGGACGAGATGACCCGCGACTTTGTCACGGCCCGGCAGTTCTGGGAGAAGGTCCGAACGACGTTCCCACGTCAGAAACGCATGGCGCTGATGAGACAGCAGGTCAAGTTCGACCCGCGCGCCGCCCAGCGCGACCCCGAGGCCTACGCCTGGGTCATGCA
>JAAEQP010000562.1 GCA_024231375.1 bacterium
GAGCCTAGCCGAAAATGGCACACCAAATGAAACCAATAGATGCAAACAACGTCCCCGGTCTAAAATGTAAACTACGTCCGGTTTGCACCTGAGGGGTCTTCCGGGCCCAGGATCTTGCCCGCCGCAGGCGGGTCCTGTACCTCACTGTATCGTGCCCGAACCCGAAACTGGCGCTCACTGAGGAATGTCACTCTTCAGGCTTCATCTCCACGCGAAGCAAGGTACCGTCGCCTGCTTGAAGCGCGACGACACCCGAGGAACTCCCGCCCGCAAAGTCCGACTCAAGGGGCACAGCTTTCTCCGTGAGAACGTCGGTGACCGACACGACACGCTCGCCCGTTCGGATCGCGATGTCCTGTGCGTCGTGCAGGTCCTCGTTCACCACGATGGCGTAACGCGCGTCGGTGTCCGGATGCGTGAACACCTGCAACCGCCCCGGCACATCGGCCTCGATAACCGGAAGATGGGCCAGCGCCAAGTGCCGAATGAGGGCGGCATGCGGCGCAATTCGTGCATACACGCGGCCCAGTTCTTCGAGCTGCGGCGTCACGCTGCCGTCCGGGTTGGTGAGAGCGTTCGGCCCCATGTCCGTTTCCTCCGTCGCCAACACGTCCTTCCACGCCACGTCCGGCGGGTCGAGCGTGGCGCTGTCGGGGTTGGGCGACTCCGGGGCCAACGTGTAGCAGATGAACCCCTTGGCCCCGGCTCGGAAGGCCTCCCACACTTGCCAGCGCATCTCCGGCAGCGTGGGACACCGCCAATGCAGATACGACCCGGGCAGTCCGATGAGATGCCCCTTCTGATCGTACTTGCGAGGTCCCCAGATATCCGAGAAACACATCCCCATCACCCAACCGACCGCCGGCTTGTCTCCAATGGCTTCAATCATGCTCTTCGCGCTACGGCGGTAGAAACTCTTGCTGGCCGCGTCCGTGTGCGGACCGTTTGGGTCATTGGGCCCGAAAAAGGGGTAAGGGTCCACGCACACCACGGGTAGATTCGTCAGTTCGGGTATCTGAGGCGTATGGGGCCACATGGTGACGGCCGTGCAGAACCGGTTCGGGTCCAGTTCGCGGAAACGCAGCCGCAAGTCCTCCAGTAGTGGGAAGATGGGAGGCTGCGGTTCGTCGCTCAACACCCAGCCAATCAGCGTTTCCGAATCCCCGACCGATTCGACGAGCGGCGGCAACATCTTGTCGTAGTACGCGCCATCGTCAACCCACCGCCATTCGACACGCGCCTCCACCGCGCCCATGGAGGGGAGCACGTGGATGCTGCGCGTGCGACACTCCTCAATGAGCCGCGGCAAGTCCGGCTGCGCCATGTTCGTCACCCACAGCAGGTTCACGTTGTTGGCCTTCAACGCGTCCAACCGCCGGTTCACGTCGTCCCACTGGTCAATCCCATAGACCTTCGCACACGCGATCGGCCGTTCCCAACTCAGGTACGCGCCCAACGGCACAAACTCCGGTGGCCCGTCCGCCGGTACGGACCCCGCCGTGGCGGATAGGATCGCGGCAAATATGAACGCTACGACGGCATACATGGCGGAACTCCCATTGATGGTTTGGAGGGGCAGCCCGTCAGCCCCCGGTCGTCGGGACAGACGAGGATCCTAGCAGCCCCACGGGATTGGGTCAACGGCGCCGGGAACTCCTGCTTGACAGGGGTCTCGCAATAATGTATTATCCCGATTGAATTACTCGGGATTAAGAGGTACTGGCTCATGAATCTCTCCCAGAAATGTCAATACGCGTTGCGGGCGGTGTACGAACTCTCGAAACGGAAGGGCTCGGGGCCGACATCGATTCGGGAAATCGCCGAAGTCCAGGCCATCCCCACTCGATTCCTTGAGCTGATCTTGGGGCAACTCAAGCAGACAGGCTATGTGGAGTCGCGCCGCGGCGTGGATGGGGGCTATTTGCTCGCTGTGGCCCCTGAGGAACTGAACGTAGGAGACATCATCCGGTTCGTGGAGGGTCCCCTTGACCCGGTGAAGTGCATTGCCGGGAGCGGAGGAGCCCATTGCCCACTCATGGGCAATTGTGCCTTCACGGGCCTGTGGGAACGCGCGAAACAGGCGGTGGCCGATGTATACGACAACACCACGTTCAGGGACTTGATGGAGGAGGAACAGGCGAAGGCGGAGAGCTACGTCGCCACGTACTCCATCTGACTGCTGCGCGGCAAAGGAAGGAATCGTCTGAAGCAACTGGGAAGCAAGGAATGGCCGACGAGAGAGACGCGGCCATGACGACGGAGGCCTGGCGGGAAGCGTTGGAGTCCCTGTAGTCGCGATACAGGTACGCCGGTGCCAGACACATCGGCAGAAAGGAGTATCCACATGCGAGTGGCGTCAGCGGAGGCGCTCGAAACGGTGCTGCCCAAGTACCTCGACTTCCTCGATACGGCGTACGGCGTGGCCCTTCGTTTCACCAAGGACCCGCTGAAGGCGGCACGCCTCACGGAGCAGGCCATTCGATCGGCCGTCCTGGCCGAGTTGACGGAGGGAGAAGAGGAGTGGCCGAAGAGACGGCTCTTGACGCATCTGCGGTGCGCCTTTCTCGCGGGTCACGCACAAGGTGCAGCGTGAGTTCGCTAGACCCTGAGTGCGAGTGCCTTTCCCCAAACCCCATCCGGCGGCGGAAACGGCGTGTCGTAGTACGCACCGCCTTCGGCCTATCGACATTCGATCCGGACTTCCACCACGCCCACGCGAGGGAGCAGCGAGGTATCGCGCTTCCCGCGTCCCTCCATGAGCCGTGTCAGGCCCGGTCGCGCCACGCTCGGCCTGCAGCGCGTCCAGCCGCCGGTTCACGTCGTCCCCTTGGTCCGATCCCCAGGAACGTGGCACACGGAACCAGTTCAACGCTCCGACGCATCAAGAATGGACAGGAGAGAGATGGCCAAGAAACATCAATCTCGAAGGATTTGGAGTAGCATGATCGCAAGCAAGTGGGACGGACACCCCGTCCGGACATCCTAGCGAAGTGACTCTCGTTTCATCCCCGCATCCCTCCCATCTTCCGAACTGCCAAGCACCGTCTCGACCATCGCCCCGTCTTACCCTCGCCAACGGGAGAGGGCAGGGCGAGGGTTCATCCGCCGCAGGCGGGTCGTCTTGCGTTTGGTGGCACTCTTGGTTCTACAATGGCGGCGCATCGTAGTACGCAGCCCACCGAAGGAGGAGTCGCCCATGGGGTCCATTGGTCCCGTATCTGCCTTGACCGCTCCCTGTTTGTTGGCCGTTCTCGTCGCGACGGCCCTGTTCGCGGGCACGGCCCACGCTCAACCGCGCACATTGGACGCAACCGATTTCGGCCTGCGCACCGACGGTATGACGGACGACGGCCCCGCGATCGCGCGATTAGTGGCGGCGGCACGAGCGGCGGACGGGCCGGTTGTGATGCGGTTCCCGGAGAAGAAGACGATCCGCGTCAAGACCGTGCCCGACGGGCGGTATGTGTTCCCCTTGGGCGGGATCGCCGACCTCACACTCGACGGCGGCGGATGCGTGTTCGTGTTGGACCCGTATCTGAGGTTCATGAGTCTCACGGAATCGAGTCGGGTGGTGGTGCGTAACCTCAGCGTGGATTTCGACCCGTTGCCCTTCGTGGACGGCGCAGTAGCGAAGGTTGACGCGGAAGAACGGTTCGTCGAGGTCCAACTCCCTTCCGATGAGGGCACCGCTCTGACGGGCGGCCCCACGGGCGAAGATGGAGAACAGGCCTTCTTCGCGTCGCTGTGGGACGACGGCCCCTATGGTCCGGTCAGCCGCCATTACTGGACGGCGCGCGTCGAACCCACAGGCGCCGACACGATACGCGTGTATTCCACGGAAGATTTCAAGGACTTCGACCGCATCCAACCCGAATCGACGCGCATCAGCGTGCCCGTACCGGGCATTGCGCACCGCTATGGGCCAGGTCCGTGCTTCCGCGTACACGACAACGAGGACGTGACCTTCCAGGACGTGGAACTGTGGTCCGCGCCGTGGTTCGGGTTCAACGTGCGGCGCAACCGAGGCAAGATGGTGTTCCGTCGCGTCAACATCCGGCCGAAGCCCGGCACGGACCGGCTGATGTCGCTGTGGCGTGACGGATTCCACGTCAAAGGCAACGCCGCGTCGCTGCTCTGGGAAGACTGCATCGTCAGCGGCATGAACGACGATGCCTTCAACATCTCAACCCACTCGTGCGTGGTCCGCAAGGTGCTGGCGCCGGACCGCATTGTGGTAGGCGCGAAGTTCCCCCTGGGGTACATCCCGTGGCATCCGGGCGCGACGCTGAACGCTGCCGACGAGACAACCGGCCGGTTGCTGCCGTCCCGCCGCGTCGTGGCGGTGGCCGCGACCCCCATGCGCGAAATCAACGGCAAACCCGCCGCCCCGGCGTCCATCACCCTCACCCTTGACGCCCCCGCTCCGGAGTTGGTTCCCGGCGTGATGGTCTGGGACCCCGCCCAGGCCAACCCCGACACCCTGATCAAGAACTGCACCATCGAGATGAGTTGTCGACTGCAATCGCCGGTGCGTTTGGAAGGATGCACGGTGACGGCCCTGCTCTGGTTCTACTGCGAACACGTGGAAGGTCCGTTTCCGTCGGGCGTGAGGCTCTCCGACTGCACCCTGCGCCGCGGCCGGGGCAACCCGACCAAGGCCATCGTATTCGCGGGCCTGCCCAGCGCCGATTCGCCCGACGCCTCCTCCCCACCGCGCGCCGTCCACGACGTCGTCATCGAGAACAATCGTATCTACGGCGGCTTTCACGTCGCAGGCGTGGAGAACGTCCGCATCACCGACAACCGCTTCCTGGAAGACGGGGCGGCCATCGAGATTCGCGACTGCCATGACCTGGTGATGCACGACAACAGAGATTCTCACTCTGCCCCGGTCACCCCGTAGATCTTCGCATCGCGCAGGAAGAACCGCAGGCGGACCATCTGCCCGGCGAGGCCCGCCCCGGTCTTGCCGCCCCAGCGGAGCGGCAACGCCTCGCCGTCCACGTTCTCGAACAAGCACGCCGTGCGCTCGTATCCGGTAATGGGCGCGCCGTCCTCTCCAAGCACCTCCACCATGACGTACGCTTGGCCGTGTTCGCCCTCTGCCTCACGGTAGCGGGCGTCGGCATTGAGCGTGAGTCCACTCGTGGGCATGCTGAACGGTGCCGTGGAGAATTCGCCGTTGGCGCGGCAGGTGGCGTAGAACACGCGGCCCTCAGGCAGGCTCGCGATGCGTCCGTCGGGATGGTAGAAGCGCAAGCGCCCTTCGCGGACCAACGGTCCTTGCAGCGCCAACCAGAACTGGTGTTCGTAGGCGTTGGTGTCGCGGAAGGGCCGGGTCCAGCTTAGGCCGTCGCGACTGATGGCCCATTCGCTCATGTAGGGCGGACCGTGTTTCGTGATGGCGCGCCGGGAATTGGCCTCGGATGGCGGCGGCATGTAATCGGCCAGGATGAGCGCGTACCGGCCTTGCAGTGGAAACGCCACCACCCGGTAGAACTCCAGGTCGGCCGGGTCATCGACGTCGGGTTCCCACAACGGCTTGCCCGCAAGGAAGTCCGGCGAGAACTCCTTCCACGTAACGCCGTCTTCCGACTCCACAAAGGACAACACCCGCCGCCGCTCGCCGATGTTGTCGGGATACCGTTTGGGATAGTCCTGGACCACGGTCTGGTAGTTGATGAATCGGCCCGACTCGGCGTGCCAGGTCACGCACATGGCGTCGTGACCTTCGTACGCGTTGTCGGTGAGGAGTTCCCAGTCGAATCCGTCAAAGCTCCGAAACACATGCAGCTTGCCCGGCCACTCGGCCCACGAGAACACAAACAACGCACCGTCCGTCGGCCGCCGCACGAAGTTTACGAACCCCTGCCATTGGCTGCGCGTGTATTCGAAGACAACCTCCTCGCCATCAAACGTCCTGCCGTCGCGCGTCTTGCACCGCACCACCTGAAGGACGCGCTTCTCCGCATCGGCCCAGTTCTGCATGTGCCATCCGTAGATCCAGGTCGAACCGTCGTCACAGGGCGCTTCGCATCCGTACTGCATATCGGGATACCCCGTGGCCACGCCCTCGTTCTCGAGAGGATGTGCGCCGAACCGAATCTCGCCGAAGGGTCGAACGGTGTCCTGAGCGTCCCAGAACGCTAGATCCACGAACGCCTCCTGCGCCGCTGCACCATGCATCATCAATGTGACAGTCAGAATGGCAGTGTTCACTGCTATCGCCTCTTGTGTCGGTATCAGTGGGAGAGAAGAAGGCGCCCCCCTTTAGCGCGCCGTCAGGAATCAAGTATCTCCCGTACCTTCTGTAGCAGCGCGTGGCGTTGATATGGCTTCTGAATCAGTTGCGCCCCCGTGTCGGCGACAAGGTCACCGTGGGTGCCCTCGGGATTGTATCCACTGCAGAAAAGCACTCGCACCGAAGGGTAGTGCTCGCGAATGTGGTCGAAGACCACACGTCCACTGGACTTCGGCATGATCATGTCAAGCAACGCCAGATCGATCTTGTCACCGTATTCGTCGAGGACCGCAATAGCCTCGACACCGTCCTCGGCCTCCAATACCCGGTAGCCCGCATCCATAAGAACGCGCCGAGCCAAGCTGCGTACCTCTGCGTTGTCCTCCGCCATCAGAATGGTTTCAGTCCCCCCTCTGGGCGCAGTGACCGGTTCCTCATCCGGGGCGCTTGTACGTTCCTCTAGCAGCGGGAAGTAGACCCTGAAGGTCGATCCCATTCCCACCTCGCTGTACACGTTGATCGCGCCCTTGTGCTGGCGCACAATCCCGAAGACCGATGCCAGACCAAGGCCCATCCCCTGCGACTTGTCTTTCGTCGTGAAGAAAGGTTCGAACACGCGGTCCTGGGTCCCCGAATCCATGCCGCAGCCGGTATCCGTCACACTGAGCACGGCATAGTTCCCCGGCCTCACCCACGACTGAGTAACGTGGTGTGTCTCGTCGAGGGAGGCCGTCTCAGTTGCCACAGTGAGGTCTCCCCCATCCGGCATGGCGTCACGGGCGTTCACGCACAGATTCATCAGGATCTGTTCTATCTGGCCTCTGTCTGCCCGTACCATTGCCGACCCCGCGGCAGCTCGGATGTTCAATGAGATGTGCTCCCCAACCACCCCGCGAATCATCTTGCCCAGATCGTTCGCGATCTCACCGAGGTCCAGATCCTCCAACTCGAGAACCTGACGCCTCCCGAATGCCAGCAGCTGCCGAGTGAGAACGGACGCCTTCTCGGTTGCCCGCGTCACCTGTTCCAGCGCCTGGCGCTGCGGATCACCATCGCCCAGACGGCCTAGTGCGAGTTCGGCGTACCCGCCAATGACCTGCAAGAGATTGTTGAAGTCATGAGCGACCCCTCCTGCCAATTGGCCAACGGCCTCCATCTTCTGGGCACTTCCGAGCTGGGACTCCAACTCACGCCGTTTTGTCACGTCCCGGTAGTTGGCGACGATCAATTTGGTGCCGTCCGCGGCCACCAGACCCGCGCCGGAACCCTCAATGCACCGCCACCCGCCATCCTTGTGGCGGACGCGGACTTCGAGGTTGTGCACTGGCCCTCGGCCCGTACGCACCGCTTCGAACGCGTCATGGGCCAAGCCGACATCATCGGGATGGATGAAATCAAGCAAGTTATCGCCCAGATGCTCGTCCGGCTATGTCCCAAGACGCGTTCAACCGACGGGCTGCTGTACCGAACCTTCCCATCTTCCTCCATCAGTGCGATGACGTCAGACGCATTCTCAATGAGCTGCCGGAAATGCCGTTCGCTCTCGTGCAAGGCGGTTTCCGCTTCCCTCCTGGCCGCGATCTCGGCCTTCAGTTCTGCCACCGAATCTCGGGCGGATTCCGTCGCTTGTTGGAGGCCGCGCAGCAACGCCGAATGTGTCAAGAGAGCGGCGACGGCCATGAAGGTGAAGGCCATGCTCTGGGTGATCCAGGACATCGGCTCTCGGGCTGACTCTTCCAACGAACCGTGCACAGGAAGGTGCCAACGCACATGAAACCACCCTATCACGGCGATCGTCAGGATCGAGACGACGAACATGGCTATTCCGCCTCGAAGCCCAAGGAGTATCCCCGCGAAGACCACCGCGCCGAGAAAGAGCCCCAAACTTAAGCTACCAATACCAGCACCGAAGAGGAAGTAGGCGGCAGGGAGGTAGAGCGCGAGCGGGAATACAGCGGCCCGGATGGTGTACCCAAGAGGCTTCACAGCAGCGGCTACTAACACCGTGGCATACAAGACGAGATAGAGAACGACCCGATCGTAGTGCCCGAGCTGGTATTCGAAGTGCGCATCCACGGCCGTGGACAGCCCTCCTACCAGAACAAGCGACCACAAGACCCGGTTCAGCGTGGTGAGCCGCAGGGCCTGGAAGGCATCCTGCTGCGTGGAGGAGGCCTCGTGTGTCGTGACTCCGGATTCCATCACTTGCTCCCCGAGACATAGAGACCGATGTTCGGTTCATGCAGCGCTAGACAGCATACAGAAGTCGCTGAACCGCCCTTCGCGGCAACGATAGCCCATCCTCACGGGTGCGTCAACCTGACAGGGGAAACGCTGTGGACAATCCCACTCAGCATCGCCACAATGAAGCGCGTCTGGGAACCGTAGTAGTGGGTGTCATGGGGGAGCATTGCGATGAAACGTCCAAAGCCGTTGGATAGACGCCAGTTCATGAACGCCACCGTAACGGCGGGATCCGCCACCTTCCTTTGCGCTGCAACACGCGGGGGGGTCAGTACGGGCCAAACGGTGGCCGCCCTTCCTCAGATTCGGATCCTGGCAGACCTGTTCGTCGAATGGCAGATGGACATCGGCCGGCTGGATCCTCAACTCACTCATTGCGGCACGTGGAAAGCCAAGCGCAACAGCTATCCCCGGTTGGTCATCGGTCTGAACGAGGCGTTTCGGGTCACGGGCGAAGAATCGTACCGAGACGCCGCCAACCGTATGGCAACGTTCTACCTGGCTTGCCTGTGCAACACGGCCAACTTTCACCCCCCCCACTTCGGCCTCGGCATGGTGATGTATCGGGAAATCAAACGAAATCACCCCAAGGTACTGGATTTCGATGACAAAGCCGCGGCCTTGTTCGAGTGGATGAAGCCCTTCGAGTGGGACCGGGGCAGTTTCTATCTCAATGGATATCCCGGCGGCGACATGCCCGACGCAGGGAACTCATGCGACAACGCGGATGCGGGCAACGGCCTCATGGCCTACCACACCGTGAAGGAACGGCCGGAGGTGTTGGCTGCCGCAGAGAAGCTCGCCCAGTACTTCGTCACGGAACTGAAGCCGGGCACGTACCAGGGCGTGTGGTCGTCGAAGATGGGCACGTGGGTGGTCGCGCCCACGACCCAGGCGAAATTCGAGCATTTCGAGAACGCACCGTCGGCAACTATTGCGTGGGGGTACACGTCGATTATTGCGATCTCGTACCTTACGCGCTTGGCGAAGGTCACCAGCAAGGAATCTCTCAAGGCCCGAATTGCGGCAACCTGCGCTTCGTCAATGAAATGGCAGTTCGACGCGTGCCAGTTCGACGATGGGGCATGCGGCATGTCGGGGCGTGACGACAAGTGGTTGGGCATGACGGCCGGCGCGGTCCTTTCCTACCTGCGCGCGCGGGATGCGGGGTACCTGTCCGATGACCAGATCGCGGTCTATGCCCCCAAGGCGAA
>JAAEQP010000563.1 GCA_024231375.1 bacterium
GACAGGGAAGATGCGGGCTGCCGGACAACTCGCAGGCCTAGGCACCCCGGCCGACGAAGCAACGATGGCGATACTCCGCCGCCTGGCGCGTCAGGCAGGACTGCGACGCACGCCTCGGCTGCGCGTCACCGACGCGGTGGCAGGTCCCATGTTGGTGGGACTGCTGCGGCCCACGATTCTGCTCCCCAAGATGCCCGACGAAACTGGCGAACGCGCTGGTCTGTCGAGCATCCTCGCACACGAACTGGCGCACGTGCGGACCCATGACCTGTGGTGGAACGTGGCCTTGGAGGCGTTGTGCTACGTGCTCTGGTTTCATCCCGCAGCGTGGCGGGTCGCGCGCATTCATGAGACGGCATGCGAGGAAGCCTGCGACGCTGACGCGGTGCGATTGGACGGCAACGCGGACGGCTACCGCCGGACGCTGGCGCGGCTGGCGCTCGACATGGCGGGTGTACGGCCGGGTCTCGCGATTCCCATGGCGCGTCCTGCCCACATTGCGCGGCGTGTGCGTGCGCTGGCGAATCCGGTTGGCTGTTTCCGCGCGCAGTGGCGGCGCGCTGTTACTCCGGGACTCGTGGTGCTGGCGCTGCTGACGGCTTTCGCCGGACTGAGCTGCTACCGGCGGGGACCCGCGGGGCTGTACGAGACCGCGCCGGGCACGACAGGTAGATCGTTCACGCTGGAACCGACGACCTTCACGCTGGACGCCGTGGCGCGATGGCACCGCGACGGGTCGGTGCGCGTGGAGGATGGTAAGGGCGCGCCAGCCGAGTGGGGTGATCCGCTACCCGACCACTCGGGCCTGACGCCTTACATGGACGTGGCCGAGTTTCGCATTGGCCCAGACGCCGATGTGTTCGATGTGACGGACGTCCGTGTGTTCGACCACGCGACGCAGGTGATGCTTGGGTTCAACGACGGACGCCGCGTGACGTTCGTCATCGACGGACATGTCCTGCGCGTGCGGGCTCTGAACGCGCCGCTCCCCGACGAATTGGACGTGTGGTTCAGGGTCCGACACAGACCCAAAGGCGATCCGGCGTGGATTCTACAGCCTCAAGCCGGATCGCAGGCCACGGTCGACGGATTCACCGTGCGACTGCGGGAACTTGCCGGCGGCGGGCAAGGCTACACGATGCGTAGTTCGCCTGGAAAGCCGAGCATAGTTGTTTGGAATGGGTTTGGCGATGGCCCTGTCACGCAGGCGGTCATCGACCTCATCGACCCCAGAAACGTGGCGAGGGGGGAACGGTTCCAACTGTGCGTGGTGGACGAGAGCGGAAGGCGGCTGTATTCGGACTTCTTCCTTTCGACAAGAAACGGCATCACGCACGTGCCCCGGTTCTCCCTCGAGCGGACACAAATCCAACAGTTCGAGGTGCGCCCGCTGTACGAGGCGTGCCGATTCTACTTTGAGAAGGTCCGCCTGCCTCAGGCCGACCCCACACCCATCGAGGTGCTGCCCGCGCTGGAGTTCGCGATAGACGGCAAGGAAGGCGCATGGACCTCGGATCTCCTTGGTCCTGAAGCGATTCGAGTCACCGTCAGTCGCGGCAGGATAGCAGGCGGCGTTTCCTGCCCGGTGAATGGCGCTCCCTACTTCACGCCACCCGCGAAGCCGAACCCCACCGGAACGACCGTCATGATCGCAGTGGACGAGTTTGACTTCACGGACGCGACCATGACCCCTCTCAGCGCGGCGGGCGACCCGCTGAAATCGGGATCCAGGAGCATGTCCAGCGCGTGCGGACATTGGGGATCCATACGTAGTTGGCATTTCAGCACGGAACTGGAAGACATCGCCCGCGTGCGGATCGCGTTCGACGAGGAGTAGCGCTCAGTACTACTCGTACTCGAACCACGCCGTGGCGCGGCACTTCCGGTCGGCGGCCACGCGCACCCAGTAGGCCTGGAACGCGTCGGGGAATGCACGGTTCGTGCGTTCACCGGCCAACACCGTGAAGCGCTTGTAGGGCTTCCAGAGTCCGGTGCCAGCGATGTCGACCTCCACCGTGAATTCCACCGTTTCCTTCGAATCGTGGTGCAGGGTGAGCGTCTTCTTGTCGAACCCGGTCATGAGATAGGGATCGGAAGGCTTCCCGGCCTTGACCGCGGTGTCGTACCACGGGCCGCCCTCGCCGACCGGTTTTCCGAAGGACCACAGGTCGTCGACCGCGCCGACCCATACCGCGCACGCGCCGTCGTCGGATCGGATGACGTGTGGGTTGTCCACGGCTTCCTCAGCGATTCCCGTCATCACCA
>JAAEQP010000564.1 GCA_024231375.1 bacterium
ATATCGATTGGATTCGGGCGTTGGATTTCGTGGAGGCGCATTGGCCCTAGAGGCGGCGGGATAGTCAGGGCAGGAAGCATAGAAGGCTCGCGTAGGCGCACCCGGCTTCGGCGAAGCCGGGCTACTGACGGCCCTTTCACTCATTGTTGCTGGTTCGCGTTTGCTCAACGGGAGGCAGGAAAAGTAGCCCGCGGTCGCCGAACGCGGGTCCTGTGAGGATTTGTGGCGTTTGTAGCCAACCATTCGTGGCGCGGCTGTGCGAAGGGGTGCGAGAGAGGGACGACATGACGTTAACACGACAAAGAGGCCAACGGCCGAAGGAGCAATCATGATGTTTCGAAGAAACAGCTTCCTTGCGTCCGCCAGCGCATTCCTTCTGATGTCGCTTCCGGCAGCGGCGCAGGTGAGTCTGGTGCGGGATGGCGAGGCCCGCTGTGTGGTCGTGACGGCGGACGAACCGACAGCGACGGCGCGATACGCGGCGGAGGAGTTGGTGTGGCACGTAGAGCGGGCGACGAAGGTCCTCTTGCCGATCGTGACGGAGTCGGCCGCTCCGACGAATGTGCACACGCGCGTCTACATCGGCGAGACGGAGACGGCAAAGCATAACGGGATCGACGTGGCGAGGCTGCCGCGCGAGGCGTATGTGATGCGCTCGGTGGGCAACGACCTCTTCATCGTTGGCAAGGAAGGAGACGGGGGGCCGCTCGATCAGGGCAATCCGAACGTCGGGACGCTCTTTGGGGTGTACGAGTTCCTCGAGCGCTATCTGGGTGTGCGGTGGCTGTGGCCGGGCGAGGTGGGAACGTACGTGCCGAGGACGGACACGGTGGAGTTCTGGTCGGTCAATGAGACCCGTGCACCGGCGCTCACGTTTCGGTCGCTGGCCTGGGGGCGGACGCAGGCCTTTGTCGACGGCAAGAAGACGTTGAGTGACGAGGATGCGCGGTTGGGGTTCAGTCAGGAAGGGGTGCGGCGATACGCCGAGGCGGTGCGCGTGCTGCTGCGTAGGCACCGGATGGGCGGGATGGACGTCAAGCCGCCCACGGGCCACGCCTTCAGTGGATGGTGGGAGCGCTATGGGGAAGAACACCCCGATTGGTTTGCATTGCGGCGCGACGGGACGCGCGGACATCCGCAGAAGGACTACCACGACGTGCCCATGTGCGTCACGAACGAAGAGTTGCAGGACTTCGTCGTGGCACAGTGGGACGGCGAGAGTGTGCTGCGGCTGGGACCGGTCGATCGGCCGGGGCGGTGCATCTGCGACGAATGCCGGGCATGGGACGGGCCGCAGCCGGAGACGCCGCCTTGGTTCGCGGAACGGGTGTACGCGACGGACCACAGGGCGCAGGAAGTGTTTGCTGGGGTGACGTCGGACCGCTACGCGAAGTTCTGGAAGATTGTCCAGGAGAAGGCGGCTGAACGGAACCCGCATGCCTTGGTGTCGATTTCGTTCATCTACGAGAACGAGTTCCCGGCTCCGGTTACCGATATCCAACTGAACAAGAGCTTCTACGGGGAGTTTGTGCAGTGGCAGGACCCGCATTTACGATGGTTTCCGATGCCGGACGAGGCGTTCGAATGGATCAAGGAGCAGTGGCTGGGCTGGCGGGAAACGGGGATCCGGATGGGGTACCGTCCCAACTATCTGCACGACGGCTATGTGATGCCTCATTTCGAGACGCAGCAGTCGGGCAGCTTCTTTAAGTTTGCCTACGACCACGGGATGGAAGGCGCGCGGTTTGATTCGCTGACGGGGCAATGGGCCGTGCAGGGCCTGCGGCTGTATATGCACCTGCGC
>JAAEQP010000565.1 GCA_024231375.1 bacterium
CTGTATTGGATCTCACCTCTATGTTACCGCGATGCATCTTCACGATTCCATACGTCACGGCCAAGCCGAGGCCCGTGCCCTTGCCGACTTCCTTGGTTGTGAAGAAGGGTTCGAAAATCTTGTCCCGGTTCTCCTTTGGAATGCCGACGCCCGTGTCCGTCACGCTGATCTTCAGTTGAAGCGGCGTTTCACTGGTCCGTACGGTCACAGGGCCGCCGTCCGGCATGGCCCCGTAAGCATTTCCGATGAGGTTGGTCAGCACTTGGAGCATCTGGTCACGGTCGAGGGATACTTGGTCGTCCCCCATCTCATGGATGACCTCCAGGCTGATGTTCTCGGGCGCCGGCGCGGCTTTCGCGGCCCGGCTGACGAGGTCGTGTACCTTGGTGGGCGCGCGTTCCACCTTGTTCTGTCGCGCAAAGTGCAGCAGACCGGCCACGATCTTCTTGCAGCGGTCGGCTTGGTCCGTGATCATGGTGAGATCTTCGCTCAGACGGCCGTCGTCGTCGCTCTCGTCCTAGAGCAGGTGCGCATACATCAGCACCACACCCAGGGGATTATTCAGTTCGTGCGCGATACCCGCGGCAAGCTGTCCCATGCTGGCCAGCTTCTCCGATTGGACCAGGGCTTCGCGGGTTTCCTGGAGTTGGTCGTTCGACACGGCCAGGTCGCGCATGGTCGTTCGAAGCTGGTCGATGGTATGGGGCATACACATCTCATTCTCGGCGAGCCCCTTGTGAATGGCGATGGCATGCTCTTGGCACGTGTCGTAGCCACAGGCCCCGCAGTTGAGTTCGTCAGCGGGATCGTGCTTGCCCAAGCGGGCCAGGATCTCGTGCAACTGGGCGATCGAAGGCGCGGGAATCCGCTGGTCGTCGGGCGTGTACTCCCTGCTCAGGTCCAGTTCCGCGAACTGAGTCATGTCCTTGCGCCATTGGTGCCAGTCGAACCGGCTGGTGCGGTCGCGGACAAATTTGCTGACGCGGTTCCTCCGGCTGAACGAACTCTCGTGGCAACTGATGCCGGGCCCGTTGATGCACCCCGTACAGGCAAGGACTTCCAGTAACTTGGCTTCCAAGTGTCCCGATTCAAATTCCTGAATGGCCTCCACGAAATGGCTTCGCCCGTCGGCGGCCACCACGCGGCCATCGACCAAGTCCTCTTCGATGTGAGCGGCCTGGAGCAACCCACGGCTGATCGCGAAAAGACCGCCGGGTCCTCCATGAGGCCCGTCGAAGTCGGACGGGGCTACGTCGTCCTTGAGAACGGTACGCCGCTCGAACATGCTGCGCAACTCGATGAACGTGATGGCCGTATCGACATCGGAAGCGAGGTGCTCGCTGACGACTTCGCCCTTCTTGGCGATACAAGGGCCCACGAACACCACTCTCAAATCGGGACCGTGCAGTTTGCGCAGGGCCCGTGCCGTCGCCACCATGGGCGACACGATGGGCGCGAGTGACCCTGTGGAATCGGGGTGATACCGCTCGACGTAGGCCACGATGGCCGGGCAACTGGTGGCAATGTACCGTTGCCCGTCGGGCTTGGTAAGCAGTTTTCGGTACCGGTCGGCGACCATGTCGGCGCCGAACGCCACCTCGTTGACGTGGTCGAATCCCAGCGCCCGCACCATCCCCACGAACTGAGTGAAACTGCAGTCGGTGAACTCGGCAGGGAAACTGGGCGCAATGATGGCCGCGACCGGCGCGTCGGAGAGGAGCAGTTCGGCGACTTCCCCGATACTGTCGTGCATCTGCTTGGCGTGCTGCGTGCATACGCGCACACAGTTGCCGCACCCGATGCACCGCTCGGGGATGACGTCGGCTTGGCCTTCCACGATCTTGATGGCCTTGGCGGGGCATTCGCGCACGCACGTGTAGCACATGCGGCACCGCTCGCCGATCGTGGTGACCAGATGTATCTTGGCGCCAGCCTTCAAAACCGGCCTCCTCCATGCCGTCGAACGCGCGGACGGCCCGAGCCCTCCACGCTCCCGCCGGACCTACTTCAACGTGTCCTCGCGGTTCACGTAGTGAGTGTGCAACAGCTCGTGGCTCTTGTGCCCGAGCGGCTCGCCGAGGTATTCGTCGTACAACCGCTTGATGGACGTGTTCTCGTGCGACGTTCGGACCGGCTCGTCCCGGTCGATCTTGTACAAGGCGCCCATCCGTTCCTTGACGGCCGCCAAGTCGGTCGCGAACGGCTGACCGCCGCCCGCGATACACCCGCCCGGACACGTCATCACTTCGATCAAATGGAGGTCCGTCTTGGTGCCATCCTTGATCTGGTCGAGCAGCTTGCCTGCATTGCCGAGACCACTCACCACCGCCACGCCCACGTCGAGACCGTTTACGTCCAGCCGCGCTTCTTTGATGCCGTCAAGTCCGCGGACCGCGTCCACTTTCAGGTCCGTCAGATCCTCGCCCGTAAGCAGCTTATAGGCCGTTCGGACGGCCGCTTCCATGACGCCACCGGTCGCGCCGAACAGCTTGCCAGCCGTGCTGCGTTCGCCGAACGGCGTGTCGGCACCCTCGGGCTTCAGGGACTCCATGTTCAGGCCGCTCATGCGGAAGATCCGGGCCAGTTCACGCGTCGTCAAGACTGCATCAATGTCAGGCATGCCGTCCCGCAGGTGCTCCGTGCGACCCGCCTCGAACTTCTTGGCGGTACAGGGCATCAGCGAAACGCTGAAAATCTTGTCCGGATCGATCCCTTCGCGCTCGGCAAAGTAGCTCTTGATCACGGCACCCATCATTTGCTGCGGGCTCTTGCAGGTCGATACGTTGTCCAGAAATTCCGGGTAGAACTGTTCCACGTACTTCACCCAGCCCGGCGAGCAACTGGTCATCATGGGCAACGTCCCGCCGTTCTTCACACGGTCGACCAACTCGGAGGCCTCTTCCATGATGGTCAAGTCGGCCGAGAAGGACGTGTCGAACACGCGGTCGAATCCGAGCGTGCGCAGTCCCGCCGTCATGATGCCGCAGATGTCCGTGCCGACCTTGATACCGAGTTCTTCACCCAGCGTGACGGATACGCTCGGCGCATGCTGCACCACCACGTACTTCTCTGGGTCGTGCACTGCCTCCATGACCTCTTTGATGTAACTCTTCTCGCGCAAGGCGCCCGTGGGGCACACCATGATGCACTGGCCGCAATTGATGCAGCTCGAAATATTCAGCCCCTCTTCGAAGGCGGTACAGATGTGGGAATCGCTGCCCCGCCCACCGAAGTCGATGGCCGATACTCCCTGGATCTCCTCGCACATGCGCACGCATTTGCCGCAGAGGATGCACTTGTCCGGGTCGCGCACAATCGCCGGACTCGACATGTCCTCCTGTTGGACCCGTTTCTTCTCGCCGTACCGGCGTTGCCTCACGCCCAGTTCAGCGGCCAGATGCTGAAGATCGCAGTCGTCGCAACGGACGCAGTACAGGCAGTCGTCCGGATGGTTGGCCAGAAGCAATTCGATGATGGTCTTGCGCGCCCGCAGAGACCGGGCCGAATGGGTATTGACCTTCATGCCGTCGACCACCGGACAGGCGCAACTGGGCTGAAGACCGGGACGGCCTTCCACCTCGACCACGCACATCCGGCACGCGCCGCTGGGGAACAGACCTTCCATATGACACAGCGTCGGGACCGTGATGCCCGCACGTTTCAAGGCGTCGAGGAGCATCTCGCCGGGCTTCGCGTCGATAGTCCGGCCGTTCGCCTCGATCGTGATCGTCTTCGTTTCCACCGTACCGGGCATCGCTATTCTCCCTCGTTATCCATTCGCAGAAGCCCTCTTCCGTCGTGCCAGTCTTCGAACACGTCCGACGAGAAGATGCTCCGCGCAGCGCCACTGTCTTGTTTGGCCGCGGTGGCCGCCGCGGGCGCCGCGTCGGGCGTCGTTAGCTTCACCGCGTCGTAGTTGCACACGTCCAAGCAGGATCCACAACCGATGCACTTGTCTTCTATGATGTAATGGATTCGCTTTGACACGCCGATGATGGCGTCCGTGGGACATTTCGACGCGCACATGGTGCATCCGGTGCATGCGTCGGCGTCGATTTCGTAGGTGCGCAGTTCCGTGCATACGCCCGCCGGACAACGCCGCTCGAAGATATGCGCCTCATACTCGTGACGGAACCAACGCATGGTGCTAAGCACCGGGTTCGGAGCCGTCTGGCCCAGCCCGCAGAGGCTGGTGTCCTTGATGACTTCCGCGAGCCGCTGCATGTACAGCACGCCCTGGAAACGCTTCAACGCTTCGGTACCGGAGGTGGTGTTCCGGCCCGACGTGATGCGCGTGAGGATTTCCAGAAGCCGCAGGGTGCCTTCCCGGCATGGAATGCATTTGCCGCAACTCTCGCGCTGGATGAAGTCCATGAAGAACTTGGCCACGTCGACCATGCAGTTGTCTTCATCCATCACGACCAGACCACCGGATCCCATCATGGCGCCCACGGTCTTGAGCGACTGGTAGTCCACCTCAATGTCCAGATGATCTTCCGGAATACAGCCGCCCGACGGACCGCCAATCTGAACCGCCTTGAATTTCTTGCCGTTGGGAACACCGCCGCCGATGTCCATGATGACTTGGCGGAGGCTGGTCCCCATGGCCACTTCGACGAGGCCGGTCAACTTGATCTTCCCGGATAGGGCGAAGACCTTGGTGCCCTTGCTGTTCTCGGTGCCAACGGAACTGAACCATTCGGCGCCGTTGCCCAGAATGCCCGGCACGTTGGAGAAGGTCTCCACGTTGTTGATGATGGTCGGCTTGCCGAACAGGCCTTTGACGGCCGGGAACGGCGGTCGGGGACGCGGCATCCCGCGTTTGCCCTCGATGCTGTGAATCAGGGCCGTTTCCTCGCCGCATACGAACGCGCCCGCGCCCATCTTGATGACGATGTCGAGATCGAATCCACTATCGTGGATGTTGTGCCCCAGCAACCCATGCCGTTTGGCCTGATCGATGGCTTCTTTCAGCCGTTCGATGGCCAGCGGGTATTCGGCGCGGATGTAGATGTAGGCCTTGGTCGCGCCGATGGCGTAGGCGCCGATGGCCATGCCTTCCA
>JAAEQP010000566.1 GCA_024231375.1 bacterium
CCACCGCCCACAGGTTTCGGTTGATCAGCCGGTGCAGCACCGTCACATGGTCGCTGTCCGCATCGAGCGTGATCTCCATCTGTTTCTGAATCCCCGTGTCCGCCTCGACCGGTTGCGTCAGGCGCAAGGTCGTGCCGTTCCACTCATATTCGACCGGCGCGTTGTCGGGTGAATAGGTCCGGGGCTTGGCTTCCGGCGCATGCCAGAGCCGGTGACCGCCGAAGATGTTCCAGTCGTCACCGCCCATCTTGCCGGGCATGTCGGGATACTCCTTCATCAAGTTCTGCCCGCCGGCAAAACCCATCCGGATGACGCGCGGCCCCACGTCTGTCGTGATGACCAGCTCCATCTTCCCGTTGCTCAACTTCACGCAGTTCGGCAAACCGCCGTATTCCACCTTGTCCATACTCACCTCCGCGGCATACGCGCCCAACGGCGCAAGAACCAACACTGTTGCGACAAGAACCACCAGACGCATGACGCCTCCTCCTCTCGATTCACCGACTCGATGGGATTTCCAAATACTAGCCCTTCCCGAG
>JAAEQP010000567.1 GCA_024231375.1 bacterium
ACAGGGGTCGTCCTAATCCCGATTCTCAAAGGAGTTGGGTGTATCCGCGGACGAAGGGCAGGTGGCAAATCCATCCGGTTTTCGTCAGCAGGCACGCAGAAAATGCGGTTTTGTTCGCTCTGTCCGTTCTGTATCCTGCGGGCAGTTCCGGGGAACGTTTCGCATGGCCGAGAGCATCTCGATCTTGCTGCTGGCGCACAACAAGGCGGCCTACACGCAACGCTGTTTGAACTCGCTCCTGCGCTCGACCTTCAGGCCCTTCCAGATCGTGTTGGCGGACAACGGTTCGACGGACGAGACCCCGCGGGTGATGGACGCGTTTGAACGTCGGGCGGTGGCGGACGGGATTGCGGTGGAACGCTTGCGCTTCGACGAGAACGTGGGCGCGATCGAGGGCCGCAATCGCGGGATGGAGCGGTTGGAGGGCGAGGTGTGGGTATGGATGGACAATGACATCGTGGTGCGCACGCGTTCGTGGTTGGAGCGGTTGCGCGCGGTGCTCGAGGGGAATCCGAAGGTGGGGGTCGTGGGCCCCAAGTTGGTCTATGCGAACGCGCCGCATGACATTCAGTGTGCGGGGTGTGCGGTGACGAAAGGCGGGCGCGTGATTTTCCGCGGGCGTGGCGACGGTCGGGA
>JAAEQP010000568.1 GCA_024231375.1 bacterium
CCCGAGACCCGGTCGTCGGCCGCATAGATGTAGTCGTGGTACGAACTGCCCGTCCCGTTGGAGCCCCACGTCAGATCGTGGTCCCACGGCATGAAAAACCACTGGCCCGAGCCATCTGAATCGCAGTAGAGATAATGGTTCTTGTGCGGATGATCGTTCTGGTGCGTCAGAATGGTCCCGACGAGATAGTTGAGCGTCCGAGGCAGGTCGACGTAGTCGAAGATATTGTTGTGATTCGTGACGCCGGACGCATTGTTGATGGCACGACGGAAATCGTTCAGGTCGTCCAGACCCTCCCACTGCCGCGACTTCTTCTCAGCACCGGCCCCCACGTTGAACGTGTCGTAGATCTTGTAGAGGGCCCCATCCGGGTCCAGTCCCTCGCGTTCCAGCAGTTCCTCTTCCGGCTCCTCAATAAAGATCTGGACGCCGAAGAACTCCCCGTTGCGCTGGGCGCGGACCGGGAACGATTCGCTCCCCGGGCAGCCGCACCAATCGTAGGCGTTGAACGCCAGGTTCTGCCGCAGGTAGGCCTTGTCACTGAAGGGGCTGTTCAGATTGAACTCGTTGACGCGCGGCGCATCCGCACGGAACTGGAACTTGTGGCCGTGGTTGAAACGGAATTTGAAATGCTTCTTCGGCGCGCCGGAGGTGCTGCCGCCGCGGATGTGGATGTTGACGTTGTCGTAGAACTGATCGAGGAAGAAAACCGAGCAGCGCGTCCCTCCCCGGGACTCGGAGGCAGACACGTTTTCGACGAACCACTGCACTACGGGCAAGGCCGATTCGAGCGCCGGATCTTGAACTACTGTGCCGTAGAATTCGGGCGAATCGTTGCGATGCGGAAACAGCGGCGCCCGCGAGTATTCGCCCGTCGTGTCCACGGCCTTGATGCTCCACCGCACCATATTGCCGGCGGTGAGCGACAGGCCGGGGATGGCCGCCGTATAGACGCCATCACTCGCCACGGCGTCGGCCTCTGTCCCGTCGTCGACCATGGGAATCGTACCGGTGATCGCCACACGACTCTCCACCTCGAAGCCGACGGCCCAAGTCAGGTTGATCCCCAGCAGCGGCGCCAGCGTCTCGATGACGCGCGCCGTAACGACCAGGTCCTCACCCGGCAGCGGCGGAGGCGGATTCTCCGTCACGTCACGCAGCGCCGGCCCGATCTGGGCCAGCGCCGTCTGATTCGGCGCCTCGGGCGTCGGCTGCAAGAGATAGCCCTCGACAACATCCGACAAATCCATCGGCTCGAAACTCACTGCAACCAACTCGGGCAACACCAGCAAATCGGAACTACTCAGCCCAGCGTTGAGACCGTGAATGGCCAGCACGTTCTCTCCCGGAACGAGCCTTTCGCAATGCTCGGTGATATCGAACTCCTCGAAGACCACGGCGTAATCATCCCCCCGCATCGCTCCGCCCAACGATCCGGAATTCCACGTCAATTCCTCGGTAGACGGCGCGTTGCCCCGGGCCACCTCGAAACCGTTGAGATAGGCGACGAAGCCGTCTTCGTACTTCATGTGTAACGTCAGCCGCCCCGCGGAAGCGCCGTCCTCGACTTGAAACGGGATGCGAACATACACCGTCTCATTCATATTCCGCATCGCCGCGACGTCGAGCCCAACGAGGTCGCCATAGTCATACCCCACACCCGTCGTTCCGGTCAGCCACGCTGAATCATCGAACTGAGGCAACGTCCAGTCCATGCCCAGCGACCCGTCCGTTGGGATCAGCGCCTTGGCCTCGGCACCTTCGGGGACGAGGATCGTCTCGGTCTGCGTGCCCGAACCGGAGCTGCTCATACCATAGGCGATATCGGCGAACTGAGGCGGATAGTCCAGGTAGGCATGGGCGACCGTGCCATCCGGCCCGATCAAAGCCATCGACTCACCACCGGCCGCCAGGGCAAAATTCGTGTGCAACTCGCCATCCGGGTCACGCTCGTTCTTGCCCGACGCAAAGACGACCATAAATCCACCCGGTCCGATGGAAACGGCCGGAAATTCCCATTTCGCAGGGTCGTCCAGATCATCGGTCAGCGACCAACCGTCAAGACTCAC
>JAAEQP010000569.1 GCA_024231375.1 bacterium
ACGCTGAAAGCTTCAAAAGGCAGTTTCAAGGTGCTGGCGTCGCCGGTTCCATGGTCGAAGGGCACGAAGCCAGGCAGCCTGGACACGTGGGACGGCTATGCCGATGAGCGGGAATCGATCTTTGCCCATATCGAGAAGAACCGGATCGAGGGGGTGATCCTGATATCGGCTGACCGGCACCGGTCCGACGTGTGGCGCATCCCGCGTGAGAAGGGCTACGATTTCTACGAATTCGAGAGCTCGCGGCTCACGAACCAGCATGTCCACAAGAAGATGCCGGGCGCCCTGTTCTCGTACAACGAGTCCCAGTCCGTTGGACTGCTCGACTTCGACACGACGAAGGATGACCCTCAAGTGACGAACCGGATCGTGAATATCGACGGCGACGTGGTGAACACGTTCACGGTCAAGCGGAGTCAACTGACCTTCTGAACGTTGTACGCGTGTCTTGAATTTCGGTGGCTTCATACGATACCGTTTCGGGCCCGAGGGCCACTCGTGTTGGGAACGCCTGTTCAACCCCGTTGAAGGTGATGCAGCTTGTGAGATCCGTCCGATCTGACATGGAATTGAGGGCCCCGAGGCCCCACGTACCGCGCTTGTCCGCTCTGCGCGTGCCTGCATGCTTTGCTCTTTTCGTTCTGTGCATCGCGTTGCCCGCCGTGGCGATGGGGTGCGACCCCTCCGATGAGACACCACTTGGCTCAGGTGATGGCATTGGCCAGGTCACGGTGTGGAGCTGGAACATCGCCGCGGCCAGTCTCGAAGGTCTCATCCCCGCATTCAGTAAACGCCATCCCTACATCGACGTGAAGATCGACATGAACGGGACCAATATGCAGTCCCGGTTCCTGCTGTCCTTGGTGGCCGGGGTGGGCGCGCCCGACATCTCACAACTCCAATTGGTGGACGCGCCGCGGTTTGGCCCGAGCGGCCGTATGACGGACCTGACGGAGTTCGCCGCGAAGTACGAGAAGGACTTCTCGCCGGCCTTCTGGGCCAATTGCACACACGAGGACCGGGTGTACGCCATCCCGTGGGACATGGGTCCCTGCGCCGTGTTCTACAAGCGCGATCTCTTCGAGAAGTACCACGTCGACCCGGACGCCATCGAGACGTGGGCCGACTACATCGAAGTGGGCAAGCGCGTGGTGGCCGAATCCAACGGTGAGACCCGGATGTTGGCCCTGTCCGTAACGGGTCTGGTGGATTTTTTCGAGATTTTGATGCAGCAGGGACGCGGCGGCGTGTTCGATGAGCAGGGCCGCGTCAACATCAACTCGCCCGAGAACATCGAGGTGTTGAAGGTGTTTCGGGCCATCCTCGACGCCGATATTGCCAGTCCCGTCACCATGTTCAGTCACGAATACTTCGCGTCATTCAACAACAACCGCATCGCAACCTACCCGCTTGCCGTGTGGCTAGGTGGCTCCATCAAGGACTACGCGCCCGAAACCGAAGGCAACTGGGGCGTGTTCCGATTGCCCGCTCTCTGTCCCGGCGGACTCCGCGTCAGCAATCTGGGGGGGTCCGTGCTTGTCCTTCCCGACCAAGGAAACAACAAGGAAGCCGCGTGGTCCTTCGTCGAATACGCCCTGTGTACCAAGGAAGGCCAGATCGCTCAATACCGCGATTTCGACCTGTTCCCGTGTCTGATGACCACGTTCGACGATCCCTTCTTCGACGAGCCCGACCCGTTCTACGGAGGGCAGAAGGTGCGTCGGTTGTTCGCGACCGAGATCGAGAAGATTCCCGTGCTCACCCGAACCAAAGATTGGAACCAGGCCAAGCGGTACATCGGCGAAACCCTGAGCGTGTGGGCATCCGAGCACCTGGACCATGGCGAGTACCTGGCGTCCCTTGAGGAGCGCTTGTGCCGCAAACTGCACCGCGAGCCCGCGCCTCGCTCCGGGGAGGGTCGCTGATATGGCGATGCCACGCGGCCTCTCGTTGAAATCGCGCATCTGGCAGAATCGGCAGTTCTATCTGTTCGTGTCGCCGTTCTTCGTGCTCTTCGGCGTGTTCGGCCTCTATCCGCTCATCTACTCGCTCTACCTGAGCTTTGTCCGATGGGACGGGCTGACACCGCCGGAGATGGTGGGGTTCGAGAATTTCACGACCCTCTTCCAAGACGAAGCGTTCTATGATTCGCTCTGGAACACTCTTGTCATTGGCGTGCTCTATGTGCCGCCCATGTTCCTCCTGGCCTTCGTGTTCGCCCTCATTCTGAATTCGCCGAAACTCCCCATGCGGGGACTGCTGAGGACCTGTGTGTTTCTACCCTGCGTCACGCCCATGGTCGTGATCGCCATCGTGTTCAGCCTGCTCTACAGCACCGAGTCGGGACTCTTCAACTTCCCCCTTATACTCCTGGGCAAAGCCTTCCCATGGACCGGCATCAAGCCCATTCCGTGGCTCGACAGCCCCGCCTGGTCCAAGATCTCGGTGGCCATTCTGTTGGTCTGGCGCTGGACAGGCTACAACATGGTGCTCATGCTCGCGGGACTTCAGGGAATCCAGGGCGAGTACTACGAGGCAGCCACCATCGACGGAGCGGGTCGGTTGCAGCGGACGTGGCACATCACACTGCCGCTCATGCGACCCACCTTCGTGTTCTGCGGGATCATGTCGCTCATCGGCACGTTCTACATGTTTGACGAGGTATTCGTCATGACCAAGGGCGGTCCGGGCACATCCTCCACCAACTTCGGACTCTTTCTGTTCCACCAGGCCTTCACGGACTTCCGGTTCGGCTACGCCTCGTGTGCTGCGTACACGGTAGCGCTATTGGTGTTTGTCTCATCCCTCGTCATCCTGCGATGGCGCAAACCGGCGACGGAGTAGCGGAGATGGCAGGCACACACAGCAACCGGAACGGAAGGCGGGGGAGCAAGAAGCTCCTGACGCGAGTCGTGTACTACGCATCCCTGATTTGCTGGTCCACGCTGTTCATCTTTCCGTTCTATTGGTTGCTGATCTCGGCCTTCAAGACGCGCGCCCAGATCTTCACCATGCCGCCGCAGTTCATCCCGATGCCGCCTGTCGCCGAGAACTTCATGAACGTGTTCCGCATGACGAGCCTCGCGAGAGCATTCCTCAACAGTTGCATCATCTCGGGCGGCCATGTGCTGCTGGCGCTGTTTCTCTGCTCGTTGGGCGGATACGCCTTTGCCAAGTTCAAACGGGCGCCTGGACGAAACGGACTGTTCGCCTTTGTTCTGGGAACGATGATGATTCCCGGGGCGGTTACCATGATCCCGGTGTTCATTGTGCTCATCAATCTGGGGCTTGTGAACACCTATTGGGCCATGATTATCCCCGGCGCGGCCAGTGCATTCGGCATCTTCTGGATGCGGCAGTACATTGACAGCACGGTGCATGACGATCTGTTGGCCGCGGCGCGCGTGGACGGGTGCAGCGAATTTGGGATTTACTGGCGGGTGGTGCTTCCCGTATGCCAACCGGCACTCGCGGCCCTCGGCATCCTGCTGCTCATCGGCATCTGGAACAACCTCATGTGGGCCTTCGTCGTCATGCGGCAGGAAGAGATGTACACCATGCCTCTGCTGATCTACCTGCTCCAGGGCGAGATGCGCACGCCCTACGGCATGGTCATGGCGGGGGGATTGCTTGCCACGCTGCCGCTCGTGATAGCGTTCCTGCTGTTCCAGCGGTCCTTCATTCAAGGCATGACGGCAGGCGCGTTGAAGGCGTAACCGGCAGGGGAAACGGAAGCGGCCCGGCCGCCTCATGGCAACCGGGCCGAAACGATGCGAATGCGTAGTCGTCTCTAGCCGTAGACCTCTTCCACGAACCGGCGCAGATTCTTGAGTCCCAGTTCGATGCCCTTCAACGGCTCTTCCATTCCTTCGAATTCAATCGACAACACGCCGTCAAACCCGGCAGCCTTCATGATGCGCAGGCACTGGACAATGGGAACGTCGCCGTGGCCAATGATCGAACCGCGAAGGTGGTTGCCCGCCCGCGACTGGAACCAACCCTCGCCCGGGAACGTCACGGTGCCGGGTTTGGTATGGAAGTCCTTGGCATGTACGTGGAATGCGTAGGGCATCATGCGCCCAAGCGCCTCGGGCGGATCCTCGTC
>JAAEQP010000570.1 GCA_024231375.1 bacterium
CCCCCGGCCAAACGAATCCCGCGCCTCATCGCCAATCTCCTCAACTGGCTGCAACGTACCGACGAGCACCCCTTAGTGGCCAGTTGCGTCTTCCATTACGAATTCGAGTTCATCCATCCCTTCGCCGACGGCAATGGCCGCATGGGACGCCTCTGGCAAACGCTGATTCTGCGCCAATGGAAGCCGGTGCTGGCCTATCTCCCCGTGGAGACCGTCATCCGGGAACGCCAGCAGGACTACTACCGCGTTCTCGGCACGTCGGACGAGCGCGCCGATGCCACGCCCTTCGTCGAATTCATGCTGCACGCCCTCCTGGATGCCCTTCGAGACGCCGCCCTCACCGACCAAGTAACCGACCAAGTAACCGACCAAGTAGCGAAGCTCATGGAGGCACTAGCCAACGGAGAATTGGGGGCTACAGACTTGATGGCAACCCTGGGACTCTCCCATCGCCCAACCTTCCGCACAAGCTACTTGAACCCGGCACTCGAAGACGGATGGATCGAACGCACCCAGCCGGACGCTCCCCGTAGCCCGACCCAGCGCTACCGCCTCACCGAGAAGGGACTACGCCGACTGCACAGGCCCCGAGGCCATAGCGGTTAGCCCAACCAGCATGCCCCGTCAGGGGCACCGAGACTGCCTCGCCAACGCCACACCGCCTCCATCCAGCCAGCCGCTGAACCTTTCCGCCCCTCGGACGTACGTGATACCGTAGCCTTTGGGAGATACGCGCTATGAAACGGGATGTCGTCCGCGCATCGATATGGTCGCTGGTCGTGGTGATGTTCCTGGCGTGGATCGTCATGCTGGCGGTTCTGCATGTCCAGCCCGATCCGGCGCTCCGGTGTGTACTGATTCCGGGCGCGCATGAGTTCAGGCCAGAGGGCCATATTCTGCGATTCAATGTCCGGGTGGAGAACCGGGCCGGACGGACCATTCATCTACCGAAAGCGATCACCGGCTCGGATTACGGGAACGGGTCACGCTATCCGCATTGCGCGTACCAAGTGTATCTGCCCTTCGGGAATGGAATGGCATGGCAGGTCCTGCAAGCTCCCCTGGACTATGGCACCCGGTTCGTGGAACCAGAAGACTTCTTCGAGGTACCTGCCGATGGCGTATTCAATCCCTTCGCCCCCGAAGAACCCACGAAGATCACCATCGCAAGGTCCGGACGGGACTTTCCTCCCGGCGAATACCGCATCCGTCTCGTGTATCGCACCAACCCGTCAAACGAGGAAGAATGGTACTCCTACTGCCCGTCGACGGGAGACAAGCCGAACCCGTCCGACCAATTGCTGCGCCTGATTCGCGACACGCCCCGCGGCGAGTTCATCAGCAACGAAGTGGTCGTGACCGTGCCTCCCGCGCCCACGCCCTAGAGATGCTCCTTCACCCACGCCAGCGCGTCAGGCACATAGACGTTGGTGAGAATCTCCTCCCCACGTACGCGTAGCAACGGGGTGGCGGCGCGCTGCCGCGCGCCCGGCTCTGCGGAAGAAGAACCCTACCACGGTTCTACTACTCAAAAGACGGCCGCTACGAATCCCTCTACCTGGGACTGTGCCCCTCCGGTCGTCGAACCCTCCGGGTTCCTCAAGATGGGTCCCCGCGTTCCCAGGGTAGCCGGTCGGTTCGTTCCGAAACCGCCCGACAACCCTGGGCTCCGACTGTCGAACCCTGGACGGGTTCTCTCCGACAAGCGCATCCGAAATTCACAACCCGATAGGGTTGGACAGTCAAAGCCCCAGGTTGCAGTGCGTCCGTCCTCGGACGCGCCGCTACCTGGGGTAACCTGCCCCCTCCGTCAACCCGGAAGGGTTGGACACCTCATCCATGGAATCCAGCGCCTCCGTTGTGGCCGGTCTCTGATCGAGCCACCGACGTGACCACAGGTCACGCCGCCCCCCTAAAGATGCTCCTTCACCCAGGCCAGCGCGTCGGGGACATAGACCGGCGTGAGTTTGTGGTCCCTGTCGTACCAGATGACCTTGGTCGTGTCCGGATTCAGGTAAGCCTTGCGGGAAGCCTCGGCTCTTGCCTCGGTGTAGAACGTATCCTCGCGGCCCATCAACATCAGCAGCGGTTTGTCTCCAAGACCCCACGTGTAGTCGGCAGGTTCGACAGGCGTCCATGCCTCGTTGAGCCAGGGGGACACACACGCGACCCCCATCTTGATACGGTCGTCGATGGACAGAAGCAGCATGGTGTTGACGGCCCCCATGCTGTACCCCACCAAGCCGATCCGGCTCATGTCGACGTCGCCGCGCTCCGCCACATAATCCAACACCCGCCGGTGGTCCTTGACCGTTTGAACCACGATCTCGGGGATGGAGAAGTAGTTTCGGCGCGGTGGCGCATCGGGATCGTCATAGGTATTCACATGAAGATAGTCAATCTCATTGCTTCGCTCACCATGGGCCGCCGCATCCAGCGCCAACACGGCATAGCCGGCTTCCAGCAACGCCGCGCGCATTTCGCCCCCGCTGATGTAGTTGCCCTCCTCCCACCAATTCTCCTTCCCGCCGCTCCAACCGTGCAGAAGCACTACGAGTGGATACGGTTTCTCAGCCTTCTTCGGAACCTCGAGATAACCAGGTACCAGGAACCCTTGCACGCCCCGGAAGACGAACTTCCAGCGCAACGAGTGCTCTGACTTCCTCTCACGCACCGCCCGCCCGTCCAACGGGATATCCCGGTTATAGTCGAAGAAGGGCAGCCGCGCCTCAAAGGCATCCTTCGACACACGGGGATAGGGTTCGGCCTCGTCGCCGAACGACCAACAGGCGGCCGCCAACACCAGACCACACAACACCAAGATGCGCCACTGTCTCATACCGAGTCTCCTATGCCGCGATGCCGGCGACCGTTCTTCTCCGCAAGGCCAAACTGCTGGTCGGTTATCCACACCCGCCAGGCGACGAGGGCTGCACAAGCACCCCTCTGTCGACCATGGGGAACCAACGTGGCTACTATAAGGACTCCAATCTCCAATGTCAGATCTCAAATCTCAGTTCTCACCACTCTCGCTGCGGCGTGGTCTCTGACCGTGCCGCTCTTCCGACCGATGGTTCCGTCAACCGTGTGCAGCACGAATCCAACCAAATCCGCCGCACAGGCCACCTCGCCCGTCTTGCGGAACAACTGGCGAATCCCCTTCCCGTTGGCTCGGAAGAAGCCATTGAGCGTGTTGTGGTCGGGTGCAATCATCCCGGTGAGCCACAAAGACCCAATGTGGTCCCGACAGGCTTTCTCCAGCTTGCGCGTCGAGCGAATCCGCTCGTAGTAGCCGTACAACCAGACCTTGAGCAGCAACCCCGCCGCATACGCCGGTCGTCCCCGCTCACCCGACGCCCACGCAATCCCCAGTTCCGCCAGGTCCAGCGCATCTACGAATTCGCGGATGATCCGCGCAGGATGGCTCGGCGATACACAATCCTCAAGCGAAGGTGGCAGCAGAAACTCCTGGGCATAATCCACATCAATCAGGCCTCCCATCATTCATACTCCATACAGACCTCACTCATCTCACACACAGAGAATGCAAAATCATAGCCATATTTCTCTCCTACGCATTTTGGACAGTCTGGGAAGCGTGCCCCTACCGCGCGGTCACTCTTTTCACGGGGTGGCGGCAATGCAGGCGAGGACGGTCGCGGCGTAGCGCGACCCTACCTACCGCGTGGAAGAGAACCCTCACCCCAACCCTCTCCCGTTGGAGAAGGCGCAGGATGGCACAACCGGCCTTGTCTACAGGCCGCACAACCGATTCGCCGAGTTTGGCTGCTTCTGGACACTCCTTGTGGTCGTAAATGCGGCTGGATGGGGACTGGGGATTCCTGAGAGTCAGACGTCCAGAATCCACGGCGCTGAGCTTCCAACGAACCGTTGGGAAGCACGATCCGCGATTTGAGCGTACTCATGGCTGAGGTCATAATGGCCCAGACTCATGGGCGGTGGGTTCGACGAATCGTATGCGGAAGAGGGGACGAGTGATGCTTTCATCGACGGATCTGGAGCGACTTGCGAAGGAAACGCTAAACCTGCTCGCTGAGGTGGGCATCCTCGTTGAGAGTGACGAGGTCACTGCACGTTGTCTGGCTAAGGGATGCACGGAGGGACCGGACGGACGCGTGCGCATTCCGCGTACACTCGTGGACGAGATGGTCGCGTTCCAGAAGCAAACTCAGGCGGAGTATGAGCGGAACGCGGAGCTGGCGTACTGGTGCGGGCCTGACTGGTGCCACAATCTGACGTGGACACAGCGGCAGGAGACGTTCCGGGCGCAACGCGACGACCGCTTCATGATGCAAGCCTTCGATTGTGGTCCAACCACCTACTACGACCACGGGGCATCCACCATCAGACCCGTCGATGCCGACGTCTTCGATAGGATGATGAAATTCGCCGAAGCCACGCCCGAGATCGGCAATACCAGCATGTGGTATCGACACGATCTCCCACCGATGATCGAACGGCTCGATTCGCTGCGGCGCAGCATTGGACTCACCACGAAATTCAGTGGAATCGAGGCCATCTACCCGGAAGTCATCAAGTATCTGAAGGAAATCAGCGTCATCCTCACGGACGATTCCGAGAGTTCGGCGTACCTTGCCGGATCGGAGTGTATGTCGCCCCCGTTGATCATGGACAAACGAACCGCGGAGGATATCCTTGCGCGCGCGGCGGCCAACGTACGCCGCTACCACGTGGCGAGCATGCCGACGGTAGGCGTGAGCACCCCGGTGACGCTCGCGGGTTCGATCGTCATGGGCGCCGCGGAATTGGTGGGAGGCATGGCCATCTGCTGGTGCGTGGACCCTGAATCCGATCTCAGTGGACGCATGATACCGAACATCGCGGACATGCGGAACGGGAACGCCACCACCTTCGGGCCGTTCTACGTGAAGTACGGCATGGCGGTCCGCCAATTGTTCGAAGCGTATTGGGGCGGGCATTGCATGGTGGAGGTCTGTTTCAGTCCTACCGCGCAGCGACCGGGTTTGCAGCCGATGTTCGAGAACTTCTACATCACCGATTGCCGGCAACGGTGGGATGGGCGTGCCGACATCCCCTACGGCGGCATGGGTACCCTCAACAATGGCGCGCTTGGTTCGCCGACGCAGTTCATGCTCGACATGGAAATCAGGAAGGCCCAGTGGCTCTACGGGCGTGATATCGAGGTCAGTGATGACACTCTGAACCTCGACGAGGTGGTGCAGGTCACGAAGGAGCGGGGCAATTTCCTCACCAGCGAACACACCATGAACCACTATCACGAGTTGTGGCTGTGTGATCTGTTCCGGTCGGACAATCCGTTCAGCGGACAAGGCTGGGACGGCACGGAGAAGGCCATCCTCGACCGCTGCGACGAAATGTGGCGCGCTAACGTCGAAAACTGGCAACCCCCGGAATGGCCCGAGGACAAGCTGAAGGCCGTCGACGCTGTCGTCGAGAATGCCAAGCAAGCATTCGGGATTGACTGAAGCATCTGAGTGAATCCGCAGCAGGGTTCGCGCAACAGAAAGGCGAGCACGGTGACATCAGAGCAGAAACGCGACATGCTGAAGCGCATGGTGTTGATTCGCGAATTCGAGAAACGGGTGAAGCTATTGTACCGGGCGGGCGAAATCGTAGGCGCCATTCACCTGTACATTGGTCAGGAAGCCGTGGCCGTGGGGGCCTGTACCGCCCTGCGCGACGACGATTGCATCACGAGCACCCACCGCAGCCATGGCCATGCCCTTGCTAAGGGGTTGGACCTCAACCGGACGATGGCGGAGTTGATGGGGCGCGAAACAGGCCACAGCAAAGGACGTGGTGGGTCGATGCACATCTTCGATATGACCAAGGGGTTTCTCGGCGGTAACGGCATTGTGGGCGGCGGCATTCCGATTGCCCTGGGGGCTGCGTTCACGGCTCAGTACACCGACACCGATCGGGTAGCGGTCTGCCTCTTCAGTGACGGCGCCGCGAACCAGGGCGTGTTGGCCGAGAGTCTGAATATGGCCGCATTGTGGGGACTCCCCGTCATCTACTTGTGCGAGAACAATCAATGCGCCGCGACGACAAGTCCTGAGAAAAGCGCGAGTACCGAGGACATTGCGCCGCGTGCCGCGGGATACGGCGTTCCGTGGGTCATCGCCGACGGGAATGATGTGATGGACGTGCATCGCGTGATGACGGAAGCTGTCGCTCGGGCACGCAGCGGCGAAGCCCCGACCTTCGTCGAGTGCAAGACCTATCGCGTGGAACCGCACTGCGGCATCATTGCCGATCCACGGGACAAAGAGGAACTCGCGTTGTGGCGCAGCGAGGCAAAAGACCCTATTGCACGATTCCAAGTGCAGTTGGTCGATGAAGGCGCGCTGACAACGGAACAGATCGCCGAGGTACATGCCGAGGTTGAGCAGGAGTTGGAGGAGGCCGTCGCGTTCGGTCGCGAGAGCGCGTTCCCGCCGGTCGAAACCGTGGCGGCGGGGCTCTGGGCGGAGACGTGATAACGGGCGCACTGTGGCCAAGCGAACTTCCTCAGTAGAAACAAGGCTAGGACGAATGAGAAGAATCACCTACGCGGATGCGTTGAATGAGGCCATGGACGAGGAGATGACGCGCGACGAAAGCGTGTTTCTGATTGGTGAAGACGTCGATCTGTACGGCGGCGTGTACAAACTCAGCAAGAACCTGGTGGAACACCACGGCAACAAGCGCGTGGTCGGCACTCCCATTTCCGAGCAGGGGTTTGTGGGCCTGAGCGTGGGCGCTGCCATGACGGGCCTCCGGCCCATCGTCGAGATCATGTACATCGATTTCATCATGCTCGCCATGGACCAGTTGGTGAACCAGATGGCGAAACTGCGCTATATGTCGGGCGGCCAATTCACGATGCCTGTCACGATCCGCGCCATGGCCGGTGTTGGGTCGATCGAAGGCGCGCAGCATTCGCAGAGTCTTGAAGCCTGGTTCACCCACACGCCGGGATTCAAAGTGGTCATGCCGGGGACGGCCTACGATGCGAAAGGTCTGTTGAAAGCGGCCATTCGCGATGACAATCCTGTGCTGGTTATCGAGAACCGGATGCTCTTCTACAAGAAGGAGGAGGTCCCGGACGGCGAGTGGGTCGTGCCCATTGGGGAGGCCTCCGTGGTGCGTGAGGGTACGGATGTGACGGTCATTTCCGTGGGGTACACGCGCCAGAAAGCCTTGTCCGTCGCGGAGCAACTCGACGACGACGTGAGCGTCGAGGTGATCGATCCCCGTACGATTCAGCCCTTGGACATGGACACGATTCTGGCCTCCGTAATGAAGACGGGGCGGCTGCTTGTCGTCCACGAATCCCCCACTCGCTGCGGCATTGGCGCGGAAATGGTGCGGCGGGTGACCGAAGAAGGATTCGAGTTTCTCAAGGCGCCGCCAAAGGTGATTGGCGGCGCGGATCTGCCGATACCATTCAGTCCTGAATTGGAGCAGGCCTGCATCCCGCAGGAAGAGGCCATTGCCGCAGCGATCCGGGAGTTGATGGACTACTAGTTGCTAGAGGTGGTGGTTCCCTCAAGGCTACAGGAGCAATCGCGATGTGCGACATGGAATTCAGTGAGAGAGAACGCAAAGCTCTGAAGCGGGATGCTCGCAAGTACATCATTCCCCATTTCGCGGACAACGCCGCACTGGCGAAGGATGCGAAGGTCTATGTTCGTGGCGAGGGGATGTATCTCTACGACATTGACGGGAAACGTTATCTGGACACGTTCGCCTCGCTGCTGACGACCATCTGCGGCCACCATCGACCGGAGATTGCGCAGGCCATCGACAAACAGATGAAGTCTCTTGAGTTCTTCCCGAACTATGTCGACACGTTCACGGTGCCATTGGTCGAACTCGCACGGAAGATTGCTGAAATCATGCCAGGCGATCTGGAAGTGAGCTTCTTCGTTAACAGCGGTTCCGAGGCTAACGAAACGGCCATGAAGATGGCGCGACAGTATCATCTCGAACACGGGCAGCCTCACCGGTACAAAGTGCTCGCACGGCGTCACTCGTATTCGGGCACGACATTGGGCGGGGTTTCGGCAACGGGCATTCCCTGGTTTCGCGAATACTTCGAACCCTTACTGCCCGGCTGCATCTTCGCCCCCCCCGCGCGCTGCAACGACTGCGAATTGGGCCTCGAACCCAAGACATGCCGGTTGGCGTGTCTGCGCGCCATGGAGGAAACCATCAAGTGGGAAGGGCCCGAATCCATCGCGGCCATCATTATGGATCCCATCCCCGGTTCAAACATCGGATATCCGCTTCCACCCAAGGGATACCTGAAGGGCGTGCGCGACCTGTGCGACAAGCACGGCATTCTGCTTATCTTCGACGAGGTGCAGACGGGATTCGGCAAGACGGGTAAATGGTTTGCGTGCGAACACTGGGACGTAACACCCGATATCATGACGATCGGAAAGGGATTCACGGGCGGCTACATCCCGCTGGCGGCCACCGTCACCACACCAAGGGTCGCCGACGCATTTCGCAAGAAGCCCGGACACGAGTTCCGCAGCGGCAGCACGTATGGCGGTCACACCATCGCGTGTGCAGCGACCTTGGCCAACATCACGATCATCGAGAAGGACCGCCTTGTCCGCAAAGCGGCCCGAATGGGCAAGTATATCGACGGCAAACTGACGACGCTTTCGAGGAAATCCCCGATGGTGGGCGATGTGCGCGGGATCGGGTTGTTATGGGCCATTGAACTTGCCAACGGCAGGAAGCCGCTTGACCCTGCGCTCGGCGTGGGCTCCTGGATACGCGAGTACTGCTACCAGCGCGGCATGATTCTCCGCAACAACGGCGATATTCTGGTCCTTGCGCCCGCGTTGGTCATTGAGAAGGAGCAAGTCGACGAGATTCTTGCTCAGATCGAATCATCGCTCACGGCAGCCGCCAGGCATTTTCGGCTGAAGCGCTCAAAGAAGAAATAGAGGGAACTCATCGGCTACCATGAGATTTGTTTCCAACCTTGCGAGGACTCCATGCCAGAGAAGATGAAGCGTCGAGGACGACACCAGCCGAAGGGTTTGCTTATCCTCCACGAGGACCGGGATATCGTGGTGGTGGACAAGGCCCCGGGGCTGCTGACGATGGGCACGGACCGGGAGAAGGTGCAGACGGCCTACTACCGGTTGACGGACTATGTGCGCAAGGGGAATTCGAAGTCCCGCGAACGGGTGTTCATCGTACACCGGTTGGACCGGGAGGTTTCCGGGATCGTCGTGTTTGCCAGGTCGTTCAAGGCGAAGGATGCATTGCAGAGGCAATGGGAGCAAGTGGAGAAGCACTATCTGGCGTTGGTTCAGGGCGTTCCCGCAGAACCGGAAGGCACGTTCAGTTCCTACCTCGTCGAGAATGGCGTCCATAGCGTGCATTCGACCCGGGACGCGAAACGGGGCAAGCTGTCCCACACGGCCTACAAGGTGCTGGGCCGTTCGCAGGGGGTGTCGTTGTTGGACATCCATTTGCTGACGGGTCGCAAGCACCAAATCCGGGTGCATCTGGCGGAGAACAACCTGCCCATCGTTGGCGACAAGAAATATGGAAAGAAGCAGGCTGGCGCACGGCGTCTGGCGCTGCATGCGAAGTCGCTACGATTTGATCATCCCTACAGCGGCGAACCGTGCTTCTTTGAGACGCGGATTCCGCATCTGTTCTCGAAGGTTACGGTGAAGGGATAGGGCGTTGCTTGTGCAGCCCGGGCGCGCGGAAGCGCGCCCCTACCACGGTGCCAGACATCTTGTGCGGCGACTGTGAAAAAGACGCAGGGCCGCGCGCAGGCCGCGAAAAGACCTGGGACAGTCCCGTCTGCGTCCGCCCGCGGCGGACTCCGCTTGGTACAGGTCCCGCGAGGCGCGGGTTCCCGGTTTTTCGCTTCTGTTCTCTGACGTAGGGTTTGATCAGCCGTTGACGACCTGCATGGCCACGTCGGCCCATTGGGACAGTCGTTCGGGTTCGTAGCGTACCGTGCTGATGTCTTTGAGAATGAACTCCAGGGGACAGTTGTGCTTCTCGCAGACCTGGCGGGTCGCCAGGAGGTCTTTCCGAACAGCTTCGGCATCGAACGCGCCCGGCGCGAGAAGCGCGGGGTTGGGCTTGCGGGAGTAGACGTAGTCGCTTCCTATCTCGGCGGCGCCGCGTTCTTCGTCGACCCAGGGGCTCATGGAGATCTTTCGAACGTTGGGAATCATGCGGGTCTCGTCCATCTTGCCATCCAAGGGGTCGCAACACCCGTAATACACAATACCGAATCGCTCGCAGATACGATTTGTGTAGTCGACTTCGAACTCCTTGAACATCTGAGGCGACACCGTGGAGAACATCTGAGCAAGGCCGAACATCCAGAGGTCCTTCGTACGCGGCTTGTCGGGGTCGTAGCCGAGGGCCGGCAATTCGTCGGTGTAGGCGCCGGTGCAATGGACCAGGCTCTGGGGTCCGCACAGTAATCCCTGGTCCTCCAACTGGTCCAGCATGCCCAGGTAGCCTTCCGTCATGCGTGCGACGAGACGGTGCATGAAGTCAGGCCGTTCGATGAGGGCGTAGAGCGCGTTCTGAACGCCCATCCAGGTGCTGATGGGATCCCATAGCGAGACATAGGGGTCCACACCTTCGGGGCGCACGTCGAGCAGTCCGTCGAAGAGTTCGTGGGCCACGGCCACGCGGCGGTCGGTCTCGTCGGGGTCGTGGGTGATCTGCGGCATGCGGACCTTCTCCAGATCCTCGTCGGTCTGGAACTGGTTGGTGAACAAGTGCCCTACCACGGCGTTGGTGGGGTCGGTCTCCACGGTGTCTTCCTCGACCACAACGCCAAACCCGCTGTTGTGGATGGCCTTGGGTACCCGGACGAACGGTTCGACCACCATATCGACGCGAAAATGGTCCCACTGGTAGAGCGTGCGCCGGAAGAAGTCTTCATAGGATCGGCACTCGGGGTCGGTGCATTGAAGGGTCAGCTCGCCGCCGCCGTTCATCTCGTTCCAGCAGACCTGGTCCATCATCACCATGGGGCGGTCGGGTTTCAGGGCGTTCAGCTTGCGCCAGAGGGCTCGTTTCTCGTCCTGCACGGGCATGGCAGCGATCTCCGCCACGCGAGTGGCCAGTTTGCGCAGAACACGTACGTCATCTTTGCTCGGCATTGTGGAAGCCATCCTATGGTTGCAGCCAGGAACGACGTGACTCACCCATCAGGAGTGATGCCAGTCGGCAGGTGGTATTTGACCAGAACGCATGACGAGGCTTCAACTGCGGTGGGTCCTTGCGGTTCTCAGAAAAGGGCCGGCACCCACTCCTCAGCAATCCCGAGTTTCGGGTTCGGACACAATGCAGGGAGCTGTAAGACCCCTCACCCCACCCCTCTCCCGTTTGGAGAGGGAGCAAGACGGTATGAACCAGCCCCATTACCGATTCAGACCACAATCGACACGCCAGGGCTGGCTGCTTCGCGGAACTCCTTGTGGTCGTGAACGCGCCTGAATGAGAACTGGGGATTCCTGAGCATCCATTCTCCGATGTATTGACTAATCGCGACAACTGCTATAGCCTTGGAGAACAGGTTACGTGCATCGGTGGGAACAGGAGGATTCAGACCATGAAGAAGCTCTGTGTGTTTGCCGTGCTCTGTGCCGTGGCCATTCCTGCCATGGCCCAGGACAAGGCCTTGGAAGACTGGTCGCGGATGAACGACCTTCTCGCTGTCTACAACAGCAATTTTGGGTCTGCATACTCGCAGAGTGACAAGGGGCCTGAGTTCATTCAGCTTTGGAAGGACTGGAGTAAGGACGCGGCCGAGTTCATTCCTTACTTCAAGAAGACCTACGGGGACACCCCGGAGGCGGTTGCGAGTGCATTTGAAGGCAAGGAACCGCCCGAGGGTGTCCACAACTATCCGCGGGCATTGACGGACGCCTTGTACGCGGTGGACGTCCAGGCGTTGCAGGCGGAAGTGGCCGGTTGGCTCGCCAAAGCGGGCGACGAGCAGTACGCCAAGTGGGATGGCTATGATGCGCCGCCGGAGAAGGCAGAGCTCAAGTTGAAGTATGCCGAACGGGCGTTGGCGGCGTATGAGGGGGCCGCGGAGATTTCCCCAGAGGCCGTGGGCGATCAGATTGCGAAGGCGGAGAAGGCGGTCGAGGAATCCGAGGCGGTGGCGAGAGAGGCCCTTGAGTCCAAGGAATGGCCGGGACACAATCCTGAATTCGCGGGACCGGGCGATCCGGATGACTTGGCGGCCGCAGCGCTCAAACTGTTGGAACGTCTGCGCAAGGAAGACAGAACTTGGAGCAAACCTGAGTACGATGACGAGCACATTCCTTTGGCGGCGTGCGTGGTCGCCACGGCGTGGGGCGTCGAGAAGAAGACGCCCATCACGGAGATCCCGACCCAGCGCCGGCTGAAGATGTTTGTGGCCTTTGGCGGCACGAAGGATGACGATGTTGCCTATGGCTACTACATGTACTTCTACACCCCCGAAAAGGAAGGCATCGAAGAGAAGCCGCCGTTCGAGTACTGCAATTCAGAGCAATACGCCTGCTTCAAACTGTTGAAAGAGAAGATCACGGAGGGCGGTGGCGCCGCGATTTCCGACGAAGGCGCCAAAGAAATTCCTGGCGCTTCCGGAGGCACGGGCGTGGTCAGGCGCTTCATTCTCAGCTTGGTGCTAGTGGCCGCGGGTCTGGCCGCGAGTTCCGGGAGTGTGTTGGGCGCGAAGTTCGCGTTCCTGAAGCCTTCATGCACTGCGCTCGGCGCCCGGCGGATACAGGCCGGTGCGGCGGTGCTGGCAATGGGCGCGCTGACCTTCCTGTTGACGCTGGTACGATTCGCGATCTTCACCGACCTGCTGCCGCAGGCCGTGGCGATCGCGCTGGGACTGGCTCTGCTTCACGTGGGCGGGACGGACGCGAAGGCGGCGTCGCCTCTGGGCAAGGCATCCGCGGCGGTTGCTCCCTTTGAGAAGCCGTTGGGTCTTGCAGCGGTGGTTCTGGGCGTCCTTCACCTCTTGATTGGTGGGGTGGGGTTGTTCTAAACCGCACTGTCCGTTTCATAGAAAGAACACATGTATTCAAGGCACCGCCCGACCACGGCGACGTGGTCGGGCGGTGTTCGTTTTGGAAGCCTACCAGGCCGAACGCTACGCGTCGGCAGTTGCGTCCTCGCGGTCGACTGCACGTCCCTGTTGGGGATTCTCGCGGCTCAGCCTGAATGCCTGTACCCCAACGACCATCCAGAGAACGATCATGACGGCGGGGAACGACGCAATCCAGGAGAGGTGATGGGTCCACAGCCAATGGGTCGCCTCGATGCAGAACGACAGGGTGCCCAGAAGACATAAGACCGTGGCCGCTACGCTCAAACGAAGTCGATAACGGAGCCATCCAATGGCAAATGCCAATGCACCCAAGCCGTAGGCCGTGATGTAACACAGGACTTGCCCCAACGAGTATTCACTCGCGTAGGGGTGTCCCCAGCCGTTTCTGTAGCTGTACTGGAAGTAGTTCCAGGTCCAAGAGTGATCCCCCCACAACCAACTGATCACCGAGAAGTTCGTGGACGCCAGCACGAGAAGCACGGCGTGGCTGATCAACAGTAGAAGAAACGTTCTCATCTATCGTTTTCCCTGATGCTCACTCCGCCCAGAGGGCGTTGACGGCGGCGACGGTTTCCTTCACGAGGACTTGGCCGCCTTCGGGGCCGACTTCGTTGCTCTGCACGACGGCGCTGTAGCCGCCGCCTTTGGCGGCAACGGGCGTAGGCACGTAGGTGCCGGGTCCGGCGAGTTGGATGACGAAGGTTTGTAGTGCTTTGCTCTTGGCCTTCATCTGGATGCCGAACTGGGTGTAGAGTTCGAAGTCGTTGGTGGCGATGGCCACGTCACCCAAACGAAGGGCGTGGAGTTCCATGATGTAGGGGTCGAGAGGACCTTCCTGTTGGCGCTCATAGCGTTTGAGCACGGCTTCGTGCCAGACAATCCGACGGGCGTGCTTCTCCTCTTTGGAGCACCTTGCGATCTCTTCCCGAATGTCTTTGCACTCTTGTTCGGTGACCATGCGCCGGGGCAATTCGATGGGTTTGACGACATGCACCAAGGGCACGTCGTCGAACTTCTCTTTCTGGGCCCCTTCGTAGGCTTCTTCCCAGGCGCGAATGACGCGGCGGGCGATCTCGTCGAGCCGGGTGAGTCCGCGTAGCTCACGCATGCGATCCTCCGCGGCCTTTCGATAGCGGATATGGGGAGATTGGTCTCCGGCAGCGCCAATCCATCCCACAACGACGAGGTCATCGCCATACTTGGCCTTGAGCCCTTCGCGAACGGGATGCCAAAAGTCGGCATTCACGGCACTACGGCTCTCCACCTCCTGGGCCGGGCAGACCACGTTCACCGCGGTCGCGATGAGGGTGTCATCGGCATCCCAGAAGAAGAGAGTCTCCACGGCATGGTCGGTGGGACCTTCGATACCGCGGAAGCTGTCGATGCTGATGTTGCCGTACATCTGACCATGGCCGTCTTCGAAGAAGGAGCGCCGGTTGTAGCCTACGACGGCGTCACCCAACCCCCACCCCACTCTGGCGGGCTTGCGCGCCTTCCATGCGGCCTCGGCGGCGTCGGCGACACGGACGGCGAAGAATTCGGTGAATTCGGCGGGACGCATGACGCCTTCGGGGATCTTGTACTTGCTCTCCAGCATAACGGGCCCGGTGTGGGTATGGGTGCCGCTGAGAATGAGTTTGCTTGTGTCGAAATCGGGGATGCGGGCGCCGACGGCTTCAAGGGCCTTAGTACGCAGGTCAGGGGTGATGTAGGCCACACCGGAGGCCACGAAGATGGCCTGTTCGAGCACTTGGTCACCGTCGCGCGATTCGAGTGCGAGGGCGTTGGCCTGCACCTCGCTCTCCACCTCGCGGGCGACGCGGGTGTGCATCTGGCCGCAGAGGGCTACGGGCTTGTCGGGCGTGATGCTGACGGATGAGGCGCCTACGTGCAAGGTGGCGGCCTGCGCCGAGCCGGCGCAGATCAGTGTCGCCAGAACCACGGCACAACATGCGAGAACGGTCTCAGAGCGAATCATGAATAATGTACCCCTTTCCGGTTGAAGAAGGCCGGGGACAGACCCGTCTCGCTACGCTCGCTGGGGTCAGTCCCGCCTCTTTGCTCATCCTACGCCATGGGGACGGGGACAATGCAAGTGGATAGTGAGGCCGAAGCGATGGGTGCGGACGGATCGGGCGAATCGGGGAACTCCAGGGCGACCCCCCAGGCCGCTTCCTACCTCATCGGGATGACGGGACGCACGAAGCGCTACATGGACCACGTTTGGGGTGGTTGAGGCTTCGCGCGTACTGTACCGCGCCGATGCCCAGCACCAGGAACACGGCCCCGTATTCAACGACACGCCATGGCTCCGGAATCCACTCCGCCGCCTGCGACAGAGCGTCGGCCAGCCACGTCCACTGCACCTCGTCCACCGGCGTGTAGACCAGGAATCGCATGTACCACAGCGGCGCCGTGCCGGACCAGACGAGCAGCACCCACGGCAACACGGACCGTCGCGCGGACGCCAGGAGAATCGGCACGAATGGCAGCGTCCACGTCAGATACCATGGAAACACGGCAGGCGCGAGCAGTAGGACTGCAAGGAGCGTCCACGCCATAGCGCGCGGCACCCGTGCCCCGTCGTTCTCGTCGCCGCCCGCCCGCACCAGCGCAAACACCACGGCCGCCAGCAGCACCAGCGATACGCCTTGTGCCCACGGGCCGAATAGGATGCCAAGTATGTCTGCCAAGGAGGCGTTCGCGTGCCAGGAAGCCGCGTAGGTGGCGAGTCCAGACAGTGCCCCCCACCCCGCGCCGACGAAGGGCGCGCATCCCGCGGCGCATACGAGGGCGATACCCGCCACGAAGCGTCGGACCGATCCCCCGCGTCGGAATACGCCCACAGCCACGACAGGGATCAAGACGACAGGGACAATCTTCACAAGAATAGCGGTGCCTAAGGCCGCTCCGCTTGCCAGTGGCCTTCCTTTCACCAGGGCCAACACGGTCAGGACGAGGAACGGCAGCATGAGCGCATCCATCTGGCCGCGTTGCGCGAACGAATCCGTGAGTAACGGGTTCAGTGCGTACACCAGCACGTATGCTTCGGGTAGTCTCAGTGCCCGAAGCATGCGCACCAACAGGAGGATGGTGAGAATATCCGCGGCCGTCATGGTGCAGCGTACCGCCCACACGGAATCGCCCGGTACACGGGCACACAACGCGAATACCGCCATTGCCACGGGGCCGTATACGGTACGGATGCCGTTGTAGTCGGGATTCATGCCTGCGTAGAAGGGACTCGCTGTGCGCACATGGTCAAGCGTTGGGTCGTCGGGTGCGGCAGCATAGGGGTTCATGCCTCGCGCGACCAGGTCGCCGTCCCACAGATACCGGTACACATCGCTGTTGTACCGGTGCGGACCTGCCAGCACAAGAACTCGGCACAGTACGGCCACGACCAATAGCCAGCGCGCAATCCCACGGAGGGTAGGGCGATGCACTATGAGAAGGACAGCGAGACCGTAGACAAGGAACGCCGCCAGTAGCAGCGCCAGGTAGACGTCGATTGGAAGGGCGTCGCCTCCGCCGCCCAGTGCCGCGATGCCGATCAGGAGGAGCAGGATTGCCCCGAGGGCTGCCAACACGAGATTCCGCTGGATAGGAGAGCGGACGCGTTGGCGGGACTCAGGTTCGTCACTCATTCGGAATGGACCCCGACCCGAAATCGACGTTCCCTCCCCCACCGCCACGACGGCCCCCTTGAATGTTCAGGGCCGTATCGTAGTCGCTGAAGACCACGGTGGCCTCGCCCGCTTGCGCCGATTCGATGCCGCGCCGCGTATCGGCATCTTCCGCGCGCTTCAACAGAAAGGCAAGATATCCTCCGGCCACTTCGAAATCCTTGCCGTACCACTCCAGAATCTTGCTCAGGTGTAGTGTCTTCGCATCGGCATCGAAGCGGACATGGATGGGATGGTTTGCGAATTGGCGGGAGAGGTCCTCCAACTGCCGTTCAAGATTGTCGCCTGTGAACGCCTCAGCCCGCAGGGGCGGGCAACTCCGCGCCGCGCATACGAGCGCCACATGAATCCGCGGCTCCTCGTATTGGGCCCGGATCAACTGGTGTTCGATGTGGTCCAAGCTCACCGTCTCGCCCGCTAGGATATGCTCCTTCAGTTTGAAGAATCCCACGCCTTCCTGGTCGTAGGAAAAGGCGTCGTCCCGGATGCCGTGCCGGTTCACGCCGTGGACGACGAAGGCGTTGTAGGCGTTGCAGTACAGCGCCAGCCGTTCGGCGTCCGTTGCCAGATTCTCTGGGCGCGCACCACCGAGTTGACGCACATACGTGGCGAACAGGTGGTCCCGCTCCAGGCCATCGTAGTCAACCAGCCCATTCTCCACATACTGCTTGAGCAGGTAGTCCCACAGCGCGTGGTCCACACCCGACGCATCCGGATTGGGATCGGGTTTGGTGTAGGGACCCGGCAAGGCATCGAAGGCTTGAAACGCCACCAGCACCGGCGCCACGAACGCCGCCAAGGCCAGCCAGAAAAGTGGGCCGTAGTAGCTCTTCTGCTTGGTGGCCATCAGTCCTTCCCTCCCCGCCGCCGCTCGTCGGCGCACCGTTCGTTCATCTTCGGGATATCGGCGACGTCACGCACCTCCTCGAGCAAGGTCCGCGCCTCGCCGGCGTCGGTCCCGTCCGTGTAGGGCTTGCTGGGGGGCAGCATTCCCAGATGCAGGATCTCCATGGGGCATCTCACCACGCATTCGCCACACGCCACGCAGGGTGTGTCCTTCAAGGTAACCGGCCTTCCCTGCAACGCGCGCGTCTTGATGTCGATTCCCATCTGGCAATACTGGTTGCACACGTTGCAGTCGATGCACTTACCGGGTTCGGGCGAAATCTTGAACCGCGACCAGCGCCCCCAGAAGTTCATCCAGAACGCCAAGGGACACCAGTACCGGCACCAGATGCGTTGACCCAGAAACGGATAGAGTCCGATGGCCAGGGCTCCGGCCAGCAGTGTGCCCACCCAGCGGTTGTAGAATCCCAGCGGCCATTGGTACCCCAGGAGGTCGGCCACAGTGGCCACTGTAGCGAAAAGTATGAACACGTATCCGAACCGTTCGAGCCACCGGGGAAGATCGCCTTTGGGTCCTCGGTGCCGGAACGCGTTGCCGACGGTTTCGGCGAGGGCACCGCATGAACACAAATGGGAGCAATAGTGCTTACCCACCAGCACTGTGAACAGTGGAAAAACAATGAACGTCAACATGGCCGCCCACACTACGCCTACCACGGCCGCCGTATGCCACCAGACCGGGTCGCCGGGGCCTACCACCGGACTCACGTTGAACGCCAGCATGTTGAGGGGCCATGCGTTCACGGTTTTCGGCAACACGCCAGTCCAAACGTTTCGCCCGTACAACGCCACCAGAAACGTGGGAATCCCCCACCACAGCGTCCAGTTGAAGACGATATTCGACAGATTTCGACGCCACACGATTCGGTTCTTGTAGCGAAGGGCCCAGTAGACGCCGAATCCGGCGATGGCGAGGAAGTAGAGTAGGTAGTACATGCCGTAGAGATTCGAGAAGTATTCCGGCACCACGCGGTAGAGCCATGCGAACCCGGGGATGTGGATGCGGTCGCCTCCTGGCAGCAGTTCGAACTTCTTAGCGAAGAAGTAGACGAAGACGCCCAATGTCACGCCTACGACCGACCACGCCACCCGTTTCCTGGTCCATACCCCGTCCAGTTCCAGGCCCATGTCGAGCAAGAACTCGACCGGCGGCAGCGTCCCGATCAGAATCAGGACGTGGTCGTTGGCCACAATCCGCGATTCGCCGCCCACGTCCAGTTCGACCTCGTTCTCTCGGATTTCGCGTACGTTGGACTCGTACACCACGTCGAGACGTCCGGCCGCCAGGGCCTCGTCGAGACGGCGCTGGTTCTCAGCCTTCAGGCGGAAGAACTCGGCCTTGCGATACGACAGCGTCACCCGGTTGTGGTCGCACAGCATGAGCGCCGCCTCTACGGCGCTGTTCCCCCCTCCCACCACCAGCACGTCCTTGTCGCGGTAGTCGTCGGCCGTGTGCAGGCGGTACATGACCTTGCCCGGCAAGTCCTCACCCGACACTTCGAGCGTGCGGGCCTGGCCCTGACGGCCTACCGCCACGATCACCTGGCGCCCGGCGAACACCTTGCCCGACTCGGTCGCCACCTCGAACCGGCGTTCCCCCTTCTTGATGACACGCTTGACCTCATCGCCTTCCTTGACGTGCAGACCCCGGTCGGAAACGGTCTGCGCCACGGCCGCCAGGAAGTCGTCCTTGACGCGGTCGCCTTCGACGGGGAGTTCGCTTCGGTTCTTCAGAAAGCGGGGTTCCGAATAGACCTTCTTGCCCGGGGGAAAGCCGTGGACTGTGCTGGCGATACGCGTCCGTTCGATCACCACGTACCGCAGGCCCCGTTTGTGGGCTTCCAGCGCCGCCGACAACCCTGCCGGACCACCGCCCACGATGACGAGGTCGAGGAGATCGTCCTCTCCGCCTTCCCGGGGGAACAAACCGCGTCGATCCATCCGTTCGATCATGTCCACGCCGTGGTTGGCGGCCACCTTCACCAAGGGCAGGCCCGTGACATCGCCGATGACATAGATGCCGCGGATGTTGGATTCGTAGTTGCCGTTGACGATAGGGAGGATCTCTTGAGGAGGAACGGTCGCGACGATTTTGCGCCGTTTGGATGTTGCCCCAGCGGTATCCGGCATAGCACCTCCCGCTCCAGGTCGTGGGATCAGGGATTGCCCTGGGGACTGCTCGGAACAGGGCATGCACACGCGACGTCTATCAAGGTAGGTCAAACTGGGGCGGAGCGCAAGCTTGGCGCGCAAGGCATCTCGCACCCCAACCGCACCCCTCACTCAGGGCGGTGGCAGTCTGCCTCGTCCTCGCTTCCATTCCTCCCCCCGAAATGCTCCTCATAGCACTCGGGACAGACCCCGTGGCTGAACTGGGCCTCGGAATGCTTCGATATATATGCTTCCATCTGGCTCCAGAGGTTGCGGTCGTCACGGATTCGATGGCAGTAACTGCACACCGGTAACAGCCCCCGCAACGTTCCAATCTCCTTCATCGCTTCCCGCAGGTCCGCCACACGCTGGGCCAACGCCATTTCCGCCTCCATCCGTTTCGTCACATCGTGGAGGATCACGGTCGTGCCCGCGAACTTGTCGCTCACGTCCAGCATGCGCCGCAATTGGATCGACATGCGTCGAGGTCCCTTGGGCGTCTCGATGGCCTTCTCGAAGGACATCTCGTCTCCGCCATCCGCCTCGAATTCGGTCAGTTCCTCGGCAAGCCAGGGCAACTCGGTGTCCACATGCCGCCCGCCGTAGTAGGCCACGCCTGTCGGGGCTGCGTCGCCGAGCAGTCCCGCGGCCGCGTGGTTCAGATTGACGATCCGGCGGTCCTGGTCCAACAGGAACACGGCCGACGCGAGACTCTCGAAGACCGTCAGGTACCGGTTCTTCTCGTTCGTCATGTCCCGGTTGGCGCGCTGCAATTCTTCGACCCGCAGTTCGTCGGCCAAGCCCGCCCACTCCATGCAGAACCCCAACTCCATGCGGTCGAAGCAGCGCCGGACGAACATAGCGGCCCAGCCCTTCGACTCTTGAGGTAGGTCCGATTCGACGACGAGGTCCTCATAGCTCTGCTCGTAGTACTTCATGAGACCCAGGAACATGCCTAGAGGAATACCGCGCGCCCTGTGACGCTGTGCTTCCAGGATCCCGAACGCGGCCAGCGGTTCTCTCGGGTAGTCCTCGTCGGGGCCAAGCTCAGGCACGTCGTCGCTCAGGTCCAAGGCAGACAGGATTTCGTGGGAAAGGCCTTCGATGGACAGCCGCCACGCCTCTTCGAGGGTCGAGGTGAACTGGGTGTAGTCGCGTTCCTTCGCGTACCGAAGGATTCTGGCGATGAGCCAGTCCTCGCCGCCACTGATGAGGTCCCTGAGCAGTCGCTGTCGTTCCATGTGGAAAGGTTGCCTCCTTGAATCAACGGATCCGGGGCCCTCGACCGCACGCGGGCGCACTCACCGAGCTTCCACAGCCGTCGATAGACTGCAAACCCAGCATAGCCCACGCGGGATGGACCGTCAATAGCACCCGAAGCCTCTAGCGCCGGACGGCGATGGGGTGGTGAGAGCCGCTCAGCTCCATAGCGCCCAGGTACGCCGGACGGCAAGAACGCGCGAGAGGAGGACAGGCCGTTCTGGAGATGTGCATCCGGGTCGTTGAGGGGGTGAGTCAAAGTGTGTAGAATACAGATTGTGAAGCAACTCCTGGTACGGATTGGCCGTGCCAGGACAGAGCCCAGAAAGGAGGGACGACCTATGGACTTCAGAAGCAGGCAGAGCGTGAAGTCGTCCCGAACTGGGCAATACTGCATCTGATCGCTTGCATCCTACGCAACGTGAGCCCTTCCGGTGACACGTGCGAGAGTGCATAGTAGGTAGTGGTCTCTCGGACTCGCGGCTTCCTTCACTTGACACCTGCCCTGTCTCCGTAGGTTCTCCCTCTGCCTGGGAAGGAGACGGACTATGACGGGAATGAACCTGTGCGCGAACCTTGATGCTGCGTCCAGTCTACGGCGGGCCTACCTGACTTCCCTTCGGGGACCCCAAGAGGCCTGGCTGCAGGAGCAGGTCTATTGTCGAGACACGGAATTCTGGGAATTCACCCTTGGAACCCAGGTCATCGGGTACTGCTGCGTTGAACGGCCGAAGCAACTGCTTCTCCAATTCTTCGTGTCTGAGGAATACGCCCGCTACGCCGAGGATGCGTTTGAGGAAATGCTGAGGGAGACTGGCACCAAACTGGCGTATGTTTCCACGCGCGATCCTCTGGCGCTCTCTCTGAGTCTCACCTATCAGCATCAGGTCTCGCTGGAGTCCTATCTGTTTGAACACCGGATTGTGACAAGTCACGTTCCATCCGGTCTTCCGCGTGCAACATTTCGCAACGCGAACGACGAAGACATTCAGGACATCATCGCCGCGTCCGGCGACTTCTGGGGTGACATCGTACTCACAGTGCAAGGTGGACAACTGCGTGTCTTGGGCTCAGAAGACACGCTCTTCGGGATGGGGTACGTGAGCACCGAATACTGCTCCGAAGGCACGGCAAATCTTGGGGTGTTCACAAACCCGAATTTCAGGAGAAAGGGTGTGGGAACATTCATCGTGCAGGAACTCGTCCAAGAGTGCCGTTCACGTGGTCTTTCTCCAATAGCAGCCTGCTATCACGAGAATGTGGGATCCAAGGGAACGCTCGCAAGAGCAGGCTTCGTTTCCTACGACAGGATGTTCATGGTGAGCTTTACTGCTCCGAGCACGTAACCCGTGCCGAAGTACTTGGTAGTGGACAAGGAACCGATCCCGTGAAGTGATGGGCGCAGCCGGTCTCATGCGATGCATCCGATTCCTTCAGAACGCCCCACAGGATCCTGGGCGTGTCCGGGCCATTTGATTGCACGGCGGATTCGCAGTAGACTTACGGTTTGTTGGCGAAATGGCCGTGAGGCCCCGGTTACAGAGAAAGGGCAACGAAGTCATGAAGAAGCATTCTTCCAGCAAGCCTGGCACGTCGCGGAAGGTTTCGCGACGGTCGTTCTTGCGTTCATCCGCGGTGGCGGCGGGCGCGGCGACGGTTGGCTTCCCGGCGATCGTGCGCGGGCAGAATCTGAACGACAAACTGAATCTAGCGATTATCGGCACGGGCGGCCGTGGTACGGGCAATTTCAACGGCGTGATGTCGGAGAATGTCACCGTGTTGTGCGACGTGAATGAGAAGAACCTGCTGGCGTCGACCAAGCGGGCGAAGGAAGCGCGTACGTTCAGCGATTTCCGCAAGGTCTATGACCATGCGAACGAATTCGACGCGGTGGTCATCAGCGTGTGTGAGCACACGCACGCGTTCGCGACATTGCCGGCGCTCCAGCTTGGCAAACATGTGTATTGCGAGAAGCCGCTCACCCACAATGTGTGGGAAGCGCGCCTCATCCGCGAAGCGGCGGCGAAGGCGGGCGTGGCCACGCAGCAGGGCACGCAGATCCACGCGGGCGACAACTACCGGCGCGTGGTGGAACTGGTTCAGTCGGGCGCCATCGGTCCGGTGCGTGAAGCCCATGTGTGGGTGGGACGCGCGTGGGGTTGGCACGCGACGGAAGAAGAGTGCAAGGCGGCGAAGGACATTGTCTTCGTACAGGATCGGCCGAAAGAAGCGGACCCGATTCCGGCCGGGCTGGATTGGGACCTGTGGATCGGACCGGCACCGATGCGGCCGTTCAACAATGTGTATTTCCCGGGCCCGAAGTGGTACCGCTGGTGGGATTTCGGCAATGGCACGATGTCGGACCTGGGCAGCCACTACATTGACCTGCCCTTCTGGGCATTGGACCTGGATTTCCCGAAGACCATCGAGGCCGAAGGCCCGCCGGTGCATCCGGAGATCGCGCCTGCCTCGATGCAGGTGACTTACGAATACGGCGCGCGCGGCGATATGCCGCCGGTGAAGGTGTCGTGGTACCAGGGCACCAACAAGCCGCAGATCCTCAAGGACGGCGGAATCCCGAACTGGGACAGCGGCCACTTGTTCATCGGCGACAAGGGAATGATATTGTCGAACTACGGCAAGCATATGCTGCTGCCGGAAGACAAGTTCGCGGACTTCGAACGGCCGGAGCCGTATATCCCGAAGTCGCTGGGCCATCACGCCGAGTGGATACATGCCTGCAAGACAGGCGACCCCACGACGTGCAACTTCGAGTACGCGGGCAAGCTGACGGAAGCGAACCACCTGGGCAACGTGGCCTACCGCGCCGGCAAGAAGCTGGAATGGGACCCGGTGGCGCTGAAGGCGACAAATGCGCCGGAAGCGGACCAGTTCATCAAACGCGAGTACCGGAAGGGCTGGGAATTGGTCTAGCCTGATCGGTTGTGAGCATGTGGCATGGCCCGGAGCGCGGTTAGAGCTTCGGGCCATGTCTTTTCTGAGGGGTTGTGCAGGCGGTCCGCGGAGGGCCTTCAGGGGGTGATGCATGGTACGGCGAGTGGCATTGATGGTTCTTGTGGGGATGGGACTGGTTGCGGCGGCTACCGGAGCCCAGGAGAAGCACGGGTTTGTGTGTGCCGACAGCGGTTTGAAGCGACTGGTGGAGTTCTCACCGGAAGGCGAGATCGTGTGGGAGTTCAAAGGGCCGTATTGCTACGATCTGACCCTGCTGCCGAACGACAATATCCTCTTCTGCCACAACGGTGGACGGACGAGCGTCGTCCGGGAGATC
>JAAEQP010000571.1 GCA_024231375.1 bacterium
CGAAGGCGACATGGGCGTGCTCGTGGACATGGTCGGCACGCTGCGCCAGGAGGCGTTCACAAAGCTGACGGCTATCCGAGAAGTGAAGAAGTCTCAGATTGAGAACTACTTCAAGAAGTCGCTGCTCGACATGGAAATATTCGCGCGGAGTCAGGACGTCACCGCGCTTTATTCCAAACTCGTGGAATACCACAAGGCCACCGACGTGAAGGCGGACGGCCCGTACGACGTGACCACGCCGGAATATCACGCTATCTGGGAGAAGGACGGCAAGAACGTCCTTCAGTACTACAAGGACGGCGGCGTCTACGATGTGTTCATGATCTGCGCCGCCCACGGCCACGTCATGTACACCTGCGCCAAGGAGTCCGACATGGGGACGAATCTCACCCACGGACCCTATAAGGACAGCCACTTGGCCAAACTCTGCGAGAAGGTGGTCAAGACCGACGGAACCGCCATGACCGACTTCGAACCGTATGCCCCGAGCAACGGTGACCCCGCCGTCTTCGCAGGGGCACCGATTCGTGACGAGGAAGGCAAGATAGTAGGCATCATGGCCGTGCAACTTCCGCTCGAGCAGATCAACGCCATCATGATGGCGCGCGACGGCCTGGGCGAGACGGGGGAGACCTACCTCGTCGGCCAGGACCAACTCATGCGGTCGGATTCTTTCCTCGACCCCGAGAACCACACG
>JAAEQP010000572.1 GCA_024231375.1 bacterium
GAGATCGAAGTGGTGGCGGAAGAGTCCGGGCGACCGACGCTGCGCCTTGGTTCGCGCGTGGCGCACCTCTTGAAGGAGGGGACTCGCGCACACTTGTCCATTTCACACACGGAAACGGCTGCAACGGCCTTCGTCGTTCTTGAAGAAGACTGACGAGGCCCGACAGCCCTCAGAAATCGGGGACATGTTCAGAGCGCCGTACTCGGCGCGAATACGTGTACCCGGATTTCCCTCTCTTGCAGGAGCAGGCGGATCCTTCTGTCAGGCCTCGACGGGCACAGCGCGGCCTTCTTTGGCGGCCTTGTGAAGGGCGTCGATGACGGCCATGTTCTTGATAGCGTCGTCGGCGGGCCACCGCAGGGGTTCACGCGTCTTGCAGGCGTGGACGAAGTCATCGACTTCGAGGTGATAGCAGTTGGCGCCCCGAGTCGAGATTCCCTCGGTCTTGTTGCCGCGTCGAAGGAGTACTTCTCCGTACTCTTCACCCGGGAACCAGGGATTGCGCAGGACAATCTCGCCCTCGGTACCAATGAATTCCGCCCGAGTGCGTTCACGGGTTTCGAAGCTGCATTCGAAATGGGCCAGCAGGCCTGTCGGGAATTCCATGCATCCGATCATGGTGTTGTCTACCGCGCCCCGGCGTTCCTGGGCGGTCACGCGCACCGGTTCACATCCCGCAAACCGGCGGGAAAGGTTGACGCTGTAGCACCCCACATCCATGAGCGATCCGCCGGCAAGTTCGGCCTTGCCGCTGATGCTCTCGGGGTCGTCCAGAAAGAATGCGAACTCGCTTCGAATGGACACCAAATCCCCAATAGCGCCCTCCCGAATCAGTTCCTCCACACGGTCATAAACAGGGTGGTGGCGGTACATGAAGGCTTCGGACAAGACCATGTTCTGGGTCTTGGCGACTCGCACAACCTCGCGAGCTTCCGCGGCGTTGGCGGTGA
>JAAEQP010000573.1 GCA_024231375.1 bacterium
GACAGGCCGGCGAGTTTGTGGCAGTGATCCATGAAGCGCTCGGTCCAAGTTGTGGTGTCGAACAGCTTCCGCTTGGCGTGCACGCCGGCGCGCAGACGTGCGAAGAACCGCTCGTCCTCGACGAGAGAGTTCATGGCATTCCAAAGCGCGTCGGCATCGTGGGGTTCGACGAGAATACCGCAGGAGTCATCCACGATCTCGGGTACGGCCCTCCAGCGGGTGGTGATCACCGGCAGGCCTGCGCGGTAGGCTTCCAGCACGACGCCGGGGTATCCCTCGCCCGCGTGATAGGTCGGCAGTAACAGAACGTCGTATTCACGAAGCACCGAAACGACCTTATCCGGCGGGACAACGCCTCGGTAGCAGGTGCGCTGCAGACCGGCGAACATATCCTCTGAAAGGCCATCCAGAAACGGTCCATGCACTTCGACGCTGACGTGCTTGCCGAAGCGTTCGGCGGCAGAGATCAACTCCGCGATGCCTTTTACGGGGCGAACGTGACTCATGAAGACAAAGCGTCGACATGGTCTCGGGAGTTGCGAGGGGAGATCGCTCGAACCGCCGAAGGGACGGTTGTTCGGATACCACGCAACGCGCGCAATGCCGTCCGCGTTGGCGGCCTGTACCAGCATCTTGGTCTCGACCAAGAACAGGTCCGCGCGGCGGGCCAACCAGCGTATC
>JAAEQP010000574.1 GCA_024231375.1 bacterium
GACGTGGCCTGGAACGCCGGTCTCCCCGTTCTCGACGACATCCACACCGACGGCTACGGGTGGAAAGACCCCGCGGCGAAAAAGCAGAACACCATTGAGTTTCTGCGCACCTTGCGGCCCGGCATCACCGAGTTCATCGTGCATTGCACGCGGCCCGGCGACGAGTTTGAATTCATCTCCACCTCGGGCCAGACCCGTCTGTCCGACTTGGAGATCATGCTCGACGCAGACGTCAAGAAGGTCATCAAGGAAGAAGGCATTATCCTGACCACCTGGCGCGAGTTGAAACAGCGGCGCGACGCCGTGAAGGCCGAAGAAGCGCCCGCCAGCGAAGGCTAGCAGACTTCACCCAGACGTCAAGAAAACAGCGAGGCGGAGGCGCTTCAAACCAGCGCCTCCGCCTTATCATAATGGCGGGCCGGGGTCATTCGTAAGGGCGTTCAAACTAGCCCTGCCTCGCAGCCAGACGTTTGGACAATCAAATAAGTCCGGCCCCGGCCACCAACCATGCCAACAGTACAACGGTCAATCCGCCTCCGTGGGCATCCATCGCAGCCACTCCGTCCGCTTCAACTGCCCCTTACAAAGCATAGGGCATGCCACTCTTCCCGGCGCCACGCTAATCCGTTCTTCCTCCTTCGGTTAAGCCGTCACAACCGGATTCGGGGGCCACACCGTGTGTTGACGCCCTTTGTCACTATGGAACAATTTGTGTCGCTCTGCCATTTCTTCGTGAGGCAGAAACCCTGCAATGGGTGCCGGAAATCCGCGCATCAACTCTGCAAAATGCGCTCTGGGTTTGACACCTCCCGCCGTGCCAGATAGAATTGAGACAGGTGTATTGCCTGAACGAGTCGTGCCGGACGACTGCATCAACGCGTCCCCGCTCGGAATGGCCTCGGCGACAACCTACGAGGCTGCTATGAAAGCTGTCGCATGTCCGCACTGCGGTAACCATAAGATCGTCACCACCAAGGTCCCACGCGACGTGGTCGTCGTGGTGCCGTGCCCCGCGTGTAGCGAATTGGTCGTCATGTTCCGCGGGAAGGCCATCGCTCTGGACCGCGAAACCGTCGAGAACGGCAGCTTCGAGGACCGCAAGGACCACATCGCCGGTATCATCGCCGAGTTTCTCGAACCGGGCATGTTCTCCGGCTCCCTCGACCAGTCCTCTCCTGGGGGATTCGGGTTCGCCGCCGGAGGGTCGGAAGATCTCTCGGAGGACGACGACGAAGACACGACCCCCATCTCGCAGAAAGAGTTGGACAAGTTCGTGCGCGTCGACCTGAAACGGCTGGACGAACCGGGGTATTTCCGGGAACACTTCGGCTGATCGCGCCGCGGACTCCCTCGTCACACAATCCCCAGATGGGCCGATGCCGCAAACAGCGCCACGCCCCCCGCAATCGCCACATTGAGGCTGTCGAACCCGCCTGCCAAGGGAATGCGAACCGCCGCGTCGCACCCCTTGCGCACACTGGGCCGGATCCCTTCCGTCTCGTTGCCCAGCACGATCGTCGTGCGATCCGCCCACGGCGTGTCGAACACAGTCATGTCGCCGTCGCCGGCCAAGGCATAGTTCCAGAATCCCGCCTCCCTCAGATCGCGCAAGGTGTGGGTCAGGTTCTTGCAGTTCACCACCGGGATGTGAAACACCGCCCCCGCACTGGCACGCACCACCGAGTCGTCCAACAGTGCGCCGCCACGCGCCGTCACCAGAATGCCCGAGGCGCCCGCGCCAACGGCCGTGCGGATCAACATGCCCAGGTTCTTGGGGTGCTGAATCCGGTCGAGGGCGACCAGGGCGGCCTTCTTTGGACAGGAGCCGAGACAGACGTCCAACGGCGTGTAGGCAGCCGGACTGACCTTGGCGACAACGCCCTGGTGCTCGCGGGTCTGAGCCAAGTCGTTCAGCTTCGCTTGCGGCACGAAGTCGAACGGCACCCCCTGCCGCCGCGCTTCCTCTACCAAGGCGTCCGCGCCGCGCACGCGGGACTCCTTGGCAAGATACAACCGGTTCACGCGTCCCCCGGCACGGAGCGCCTCTTCAACTGCATTGACACCGAATACGATGTTGCTGCTCATGGGTCGGATGGTAGGGCACCCGCCCCGCCGATGCAACCGCGGAGCGTTATCCCCAATCTGCCTATTGGCTTCTACCTATCATGGATGTCCCTCTTTTTCGCGGTCGAGGGACCCATGGGAAAATCGGCTTGTCTATTCCGTGGCTCGGGGTCGGGATGGTAGCATGCACCGGTCGCGTTGACCGAGAAACGAAGCCATGGAGGTCGCATCAATGAGTGAATCGTCTTTGGCCATCTGCGGGGGAACCGCCATCGGAAGTGAGCGATTCTCATGTCCGGCTTGGCCTCCCTCCTCCGAAGAAGCGGCTGCCAGACTCAAGGACCTGTACCTTTCGGGAGAATGGTCGTTCAACTCGCCTACCGAGCAGGAGTTTCAACGTGCCTATGCCGACTACCATGACGCCTCCCATGGTGTCTTCATGGTAAACGGCACAGTGACCCTCGAAGCGGCCTTGGCGGTGTTGGGGGTTGGCCCGGGCGACGAAGTCATCGTGCCCGCGTTGACGTGGATGGCCACCGCGATGGCCGTACACTACGTGGGCGCAACGCCGGTGTTCGTCGACATCGAACCCACGACGTTGTGCATGGATCCCGTCTGCGTGGAAGCGGCGGTCACCGACAAGACGCGCGCGGTCATCCCCGTCCACCTGTATGGGTCGATGGCGGACCTCGACCGCATTGGGCAGATCTGCACCCGGCACAACCTGTTCATGGTCGAGGACTGCGCCCACATGCAGGGCGGCAAGTGGAACGGAAAAGGCGTCGGCAGTTGGGGTGACATTGGTTCCTTCAGTTTCCAGCAGTCCAAGACCGTCGCCAGCGGCGAGGGCGGGATCTGCCTGACCAACGACAACCAGCTCGCGGAACGCCTCTACCAGTACAAGCACATCGGGTACTCGTGCGACGACTATCAGGGGGGCGCTCAACACGGCCCCCCCGAGGACCTCGTCTGCCACAACTACCGGGGCACTGCGTTTCAAGCCCTGATTCTGCTGGAGCAGACCAAGGGTCTTGAGGCCCTCATGGCCCGCTACGCAGACAATGTGGCGCGGTTGCAGCGAGTGGCCGACACCTTGGAAGGCGTTCGGATTCAGACACCCGGACGGCTCGCGACGACGCAGGGCTACTACGCCGTCGTGCTGGTGTTTGACGACGGACCCCTGGCGCGTGTCGATGCGTCGGTCATTCATCAGGCAGCCGCCGCCGAAGGGTTTCCCATGGGAGGCACCTACGGGCCCGTCTACCGGCATATGCTGTACAACGTCGACCCGTCGACGTATCGAATGCCGTCCCCATGCCCGGTGGCGGACGGAATCGCGCTGAACCGTGTCGCCGCGTTCCAACACCCGTGGCTCGGGGCGGATGCCGATGTCATCGACGCCATCGGCGAGGTGTTGGTCAAGCTTGTCAAACACGCGCCCGATCTGGTTTCGTTGAGCGAGAGTTCCTGAGAACACGGCACGAATGGGAGACACCTCCATGCTTAAGGTAGGAATCGCCAAAATCGACATCACTCCCCCGCTTGGCACACGGCTCGCGGGATACGGCATCCCGGAGCGTCCGGCTGAAGAAGTGCTCGACCCGCTGTATGCGACAGCCATCGTGTTCAAGCAGGGACGAATCAAGGCCGCTCACGTTACCCTCGATCTCTGTCTGGTTGGGAACGAAGACACCGAACGTATGCGGTCCCTTGCGGCGAAACGGTCGGACATTCCGGCGAAGAACATCAACGTAGGAACCACCCACACCCACTCCGGACCTCAGACCATGACCTTTGAGGGATGGGGCGACAAGGACCAAGCCTATCTGAAATCCCTGATACCCAGAGTGGCCAAAGCCGTAGCAAAGGCGAACAAGGGGGTGGTGCCGGTCCGGGTGGGAATTGGAACAACGGAAACGCGCGTGGGCATCAACCGGCGCGCCGCCAACCGGGATCACGTGAACAGCATGGCCGTCAGTGCCTGTGACGACGGCCCTTACGATTCAACCATGACGGTCGTTCGGTTCGAGGGCAAGGACGGACCGGTGGCGACACTGATCCATGCCAGCGCCCACGGAACGGCCATGGGCGCAAACCGCCTGGTCTCCCGCGACTGGCCGGGCGTGATGATCGACCGCGTGGAATCCCAGACCAAGGCACCCGCCATCTTCATCAACGGCTCCTTCGGCGACACGGGACCGAGAACGAACTATGTGCTCGAGCCGGGAGCATTTTCGGCGGGCGTCGGCGACGGTATTCACGCGGTGAACGAAGTCGGGTACCGAGGCGCGAGCGACGCATTGTGGACCTACCAGGGCATCAAACACTTCGCCGACGATTACGCACTGAAGGTCTGCACGGAAACCCTGCAACTGCCCTTGGCGCCCCTGCCGACGCTGGAGGAGGCGCAAGCCAAGCTGAAGGAGTTCGAACCCCAGAAGAACGAATGGGGCAGCGGCATGTGCAACTACCGCTATTGGAAACGGGTGATCGCGGCGCACGGAAAGCCAGCACCGTCACACCGTCCTTTCCGCCAGACCGTGATCGCCTTGGGACCCGTGGCGCTTGTGCCACTTCCCGGGGAACCGTTCACGTCCATCAATCTGCGTACGCGCCGGTTCAGCCCCTTCCAGCATACCCTGACGTGCGGATCCACAAACGGATGGATCGTGTACATCCCCGATCGCGAGGGAAGACACCGAGGCGGGTACGAGACCTGGGTCGGCATTGGCGCGCTGACGTACCTGTTGGCGGACGATATTGACGACGCCTTTGTGAGTGGGAACACGCAGCTGCTGGAAGACTTGGCCAAGAGCTGAGTCTTCTCGGGGGCGCTTCTGTTTGATGTGTCGAGTTCTCCCACAAAGAGCGAGGGCCCGCTGCAAGAGCGGGCCCCCGTGGCTTGTCCAGAGTGTGCGGGATATCAGGCGCCGTCCATGACGATCTTTGTGATGGCTGCCCAGACGCGGCTCACCGGGAACTCGCTCGGATACCGAAGGAACTTCACGTGACCGTCCATGTAGAGCACGTTTCCGCCGCCAGGAACGTGGTTGTAGGTCACGAACTTTGTGGAAGCACCCGTCACGGGCGTGGCGGTGACAGAATCCCACAGGACGGGGAGTTCGGATTGCGACAGGGCCGTGGCCGCGGGATTGTTGATGTCACTGATGAAGAACCGTTCAATGCCTTCGCGTAGATGGTAGACCGTGATATCGCCACGTTCCTCATGGGACACGGAGAGGTCCTTCGTGTAGTTCTCGGCCTGCGCCTGCACCTCGCCGATGCTCGTGGGATCGGGAGCGGTGGGGCCTGCCATCGCGTCCATCACCCCACTCATCGTCGTGATGGAAATGTCGACACCCAACTGGGGATTTGGCGCGTTGTCTCCACCGCCGCTGGCAAGAAGGTAGTCCTCCGGCCGGACAACCCATCCAAGGTAGATGTACGAATCCGCGTGAAGACGGCACGGATCAAGGTTGCCCTCTTCATTGAGCCAGTGGCGCTCCAACCGTGTCAATCCATCCGGATCCGAAGGGCAAATGAGGACATAGGGGTCGGTCAGGTACTCGGGATAGATGGAGGTTCCCTCCGGAATCGTCCGCGCGTTGGTCACCCACACGTCGCAACGGTTCGCGGGGTTGTAGGTCCCCTCGCTGTTCCAGTCCGAACTGTCTGAGTAGTGTATTGGCGGAAACTGTTCCCCCTTGCTTTCCATGGCGAACATCTTGAGCACCAAGCCCGCCTGTTTCAGGTTGTTCTGGCAACTGGCGCGCCGAGCGGCCTCACGAGCCCGCGCAAGTGCCGGAAGAAGAATTGCGGCAAGTATTCCAATGATGGCGATTACCACTAACAACTCGATTAACGTGAATCCTCGTGTTCTCATAGTAGTCTCCTTAAGAACGATGACCGATAGACACCACCCACACCCAGAGATTACACCACCCGTTCAACCGGTTGAATATTACGCCTGTATTGTGATTCTGTCAACCCTCGAAATCAGCCCGCCTGGGCAACTTCGCGCATTGCCGGTCGAAGATGAGGGTCACAATCACCCGAGATCGGCCAGTTCATTCGACCGGTTGACTGAATCCGTGAAATCGTGCTATCACTTGGGCGGCGTCACTGTCGGGAATCACCCCGGCAGGGAACGCCACGCAGTGAGCAGGGCTGGCGCCTGCGCCTCAGAGGTTTGGATGACGGCAAAACGAGTCACAATCAGCGACATCGCGGAAATCGCGGGCGTCCACCGTTCCACAGTGTCCCTGGCCCTTCGCGACGACCCGCGCATCCCCGAATCCACGCGCGAACGAATTCAGCGGGTCGCTGCCGAGATCGGGTACCTGCCCAATTTGGTGGCCCGCGGACTGGCGAGCAAACGCACCCACACGGTGGGCCTCCTGGTGCCCAAGCTGAGAGACGATTTCTACGTGACCGTTGTATCGTGTCAGGAGGAATGGCTACGCGCGCACAACCTGATCCCGCTCCTGATCGTGACGAACATCCGCAAGGAGATCGAACTCCCCGCCATCGAGGAACTCATCGGCCGAGGCGTCGACGGTCTGGTCTTCAACTACTACCCGTCGGACCTCGACACACGCAAGAAGGTGCAGCAACTTGCGGAAGATGGTACGCCCATCGCCATGTTCGGATATCCCGAAAGCCACGGCGTGGATTGTGTCTCCTACGACACCATCCAGATGGGGTACGAACTGACCCAGCACCTCACGTCGTTGGGCCATCGCCGAATAGCAATTCTCACGTGGTCCATGCACAACCGCCGCATGGAGGGGTACCGCAAAGCGCTCTCCGAGGCGGACATTCCTTTCGACCCCGAACTGGTGTCCCTTATCGACTACGATCACCAGGACATCTCCGATCTGCACCGGCAACTCATGTCCATCGACGACCCGCCCACGGCGATCTTCGCCTACAGCGACGATCTGGCCGCAGAGGTCATGAACCACCTCATCAATGACGGGTACCAAGTTCCCGACGACGTGTCGGTAGCCGGCTTCGACGACTGTTGGTTTTCCAAACTGGTGCGCGTCCCTCTCACCACCATGCGATTGCCGCAGCAGGCCCTGGCGGAAGCGCTGGTCGAGATGGTCGCGGCCCGCATCGAAAATCCAAGCGCCGACGGTATCCCGGCTTCCCACTACAGGACTTTCGAGGGCGAACTCGTGGTTCGCGACTCCACTGGACCGCCACGAGGGTGAGGCGCATAATACCGTGGGGTGTGGCTTTCACAGAAGGGGAACCTGCATGCGCACAATCATTGTTCTTGCCTCTGCGTTGATCGTTTCCGTTGTCGCGCCGGTTGTATCGGCCCAAGACGCTGACGACTCGATTCTGGTCGAAGCCTTCGACCGTTCAACTCTCCCGCCAGAGCTCGAGTCTCGAAACGTCCGCGCACAAATGGTGGCGGACCGAGCGGGGACGGGTTACCAGCTCGAAATCCAGTACGACGAAGGCCGACGACCCGCCGTCACCCTGAACGCCGGCGACGCACCGTGGGAGTGGTCAGCGTACGCTGGCGCTTCGGTCGACGTCACGAATCCAGGGGCCGCGCCAGTGACCGTCTCGATGTCGGTGCGGGGCACAGACGCCAAGGGGAAGCGTCGAATGCTGCGTGGCGCGTCGCGCGTACCGGGCGGCGAGACCCGCGCCGTCCCTGTGTTCTTCCGCAATCACGGACTCGGACCCTATTGGGGCATGCGCGGCATACCGGAACGCGGCCCCGTGCTCCTATTGGCTCCGGGCAGCGCGAGTGCAGCCCAGGGCCCATCCCTTGTGACCGAAATCCAGGTGGCGTTGACCGACCCCGAGAGCAGTTGCAGAATCCTGGTCGACAATCTGCGGGTGTTCAGCGAGGGAAGCAAACACGACCGTTTGGCACCGTTCCCCTTCGTCGACCGTTTCGGGCAGTACATACACGCGGAATGGCCGGGCAAGGTGCGGGACGAGGACGCCATGCGCGCCCGGGCGGCGCAGGAGGACGACGCGCTGGCTGCGGCCCCGGCGCTCCCGGGCCGCGACGCCTACGGCGGTTGGGCGGATGGACCTCAGTTGGAGGCCACAGGCTGGTTCCGCGTGGAGAAGGTCGACGGAAGGTGGTGGTTCGTAACGCCTGACGGACATCTGTTTTTCTCCACAGGCGTCAACTCCATCTATCACGGAACCGTGACCTTCACCGACGGCCGGGACGGCTGGTTCGAATGGTTGCCCGACCCGGAAGGGCCTTTCAAAGAGTCTCTGGGGCGCCAACGGGCGTACGCCATGGCTGAACCCATCGGAGGCGAAGGCGACACGATCAAATTCTATGCCGTCAATATGAAACGCACGTTCGGGGACGACTGGCGCGCCGCGTTTCGCGATCGCGTGTATCGCCGTCTCCCCGCGTGGGGGTTCAACACGGTCGGCAATTGGTCGCTCACCGAAGTGCTCCGGGATTCACCCATTCCTTTCGTATTGACGATCCACCGCCACGGCTCGCGGAATCTGGAGGCCAGCGGCGGATACTGGGGCAAGATGATCGACGTGTTCGACCCTGGCTTCGCCGAAGACACGCGCAAGAGCGTGGAGCGCGTGACGAAGGTTCACGGCGAGAATCCGCTGGTCCTGGGCTACTTCGTGGACAATGAAATGTCGTGGCTCAACACACCGGGCGCCGCCCTGGCCAGTCCGCCCGACCAACCTGCCCGAATCGCCCTTATTGAGGACTTGAAAGCGAAGCATGGGACCATCGAAGCCCTCAACCAGGCCTGGGAGGCCGATGCCGCCGACTGGGACGCCCTTCGCACACCGAAACGTAGCAACGCGACATGCCGCCAGGATCTGGAAGCGTTTGAGTATCGGTTTGCGCGGCGCTACTTCGACACGGTCCGTGCGGCGTTGCGCGCAGCAGCGCCAAACCAATTGTACCTGGGGTGCCGGTTCACGCCCGTCTACTGTCCCGCGCCGGTGCTGAAGGCCTGCGCGGAAGTGGCCGACGTCGTCAGCCTGAACCTTTACCTCAAGCAGGTGCCGGCGACCTTCCTCGGCGACATCGACAAACCCTTCATCATCGGCGAATTCCATTTCGGTGCGTTGGATCGTGGCATGTTTCACGTGGGAATCCAAGGTGCGGAAACCCAGGCCGAACGCGCGCAGATGTATGCGGACTACGTGAAGAGCGTGGCCGCCAGCCCATCGTTCGTCGGCTGCCACTGGTTCCAGTACGTGGATCAGCCGCTGACCGGTCGTTCCCTGGACGGTGAGAACTACAACATCGGACTCGTCAGCATCACCGACGGGCCCTACACGGAACTCCTGGACGCCGCCCGCGCAACCCACCGGGAACTCTACGAGGCGCGGCACTCGGGGAAATGGGAGCCTGCGAAGTGAGGACACCGTGGATCCGCATGGTTCGACACGCGAGCGCCATACTTGCACTTGCCGCGTTGACTGCGTGCAGCACGCCGGAGACGGGTCGTACGCATCGGCGCGGCAGCTTCGTCCAGGGCGAACGCCCGGCGCGGTCGGCAGGCAAGATCGTCATCGCTCATCGGGGCGCGAGCGGCTACCTGCCCGAGCATACGCTCGAAGCCTATGCCATGGCCTACGCGCTCGGCGCCGACTACGTCGAGCAAGACGTGGTCATGACAAAGGACGGCAGGTTCGTGTGCCTTCACGACATTCATCTCGAGAAGGTGACGAACGTGGAGGAGGCATTCCCCGAACGCAAGCGCGACGACGGCGCTTGGTACGCCATCGACTTCACACTGGAGGAGATTCGGGGACTTCGCGCCCATTCACGGGTGCGCACCCGTTTCCCCGCCGATATGAGCGCCTTCCGAGTGCCCACGTTCGAGGAAGCCATTGAGCTGATTCAGGGTCTTAACCAGTCCACGGGGCGCCGCGTCGGATTGTATCCGGAGTTGAAGCAGCCGGGCTGGCACCGGAAGCAAGGGTCGCCCATGGAAGAGGGATTCCTGGAGATTCTCAAGAGATACGGCCTCAACGCGACCGACGCGCCCATCTTCGTACAGTGTTTTGAATCCGGCCCGCTCAAACGCCTGCGCCTGGATCTGGAATCGCAAGCGCCGCAGATTCTGCTCGTCGGCGGCAAGGACCCCGAGATTCCCTTGCTTCAGCCGGACGGTCTGCGCGGCGTGGCTGCCTACGCCGAAGGAATCGGGCCCTACAAACGGCTCGTCGAAACGAAACCGGCCATCGTGAAAGCCGCCCACGACGCGGGACTCGCCGTGCATCCGTACAGCTTCATGGCGGAAATCGTGCCAAGACAGTACGCGTCGCTTGCTGAGGAACTGACGCACTTCTACTTCGTGTACGATGTTGATGGCGTGTTCTCGGACTTCACGGACTCAGCCGCGCAGGTGTTGATGGATCCCGGCGTGCCGACGAAGTAGCATTCCGCCCACCCAAACAGACAGAATCGGCAACGCAACGACACCGATTCAAGACCCAAGGAGCTGCAGATATGCGCGCCAGATTTTGCTTTGTCACACTCTTGGCATGTTTGATGGCCGTCGCCGGATGTGCGGCCCATGCCGCCGACGGGCAGTTGGCCGTGTCCCATCGCGTCCACGCGTTCTACTACCCCTGGTACGCGAACCCGGAAACCGACGGGGCCTGGAGTCACTGGAACCATTCCTACCCGGACGGCGCCTACAATCCACCGGACCAGATTGGCGCCAACTTCTATCCCGCCATCGGTCTCTACAGCTCGAACAGCCGCGCCGACGTGACGGCCCACATGGAACAACTCAAGCAGGCGGGCGTCGGCGTCATTTCCACGTCGTGGTGGGGCAAAGGCGATTTCACGGACAAAGCCGTGCCCCTACTCCTCGACGTGGCGGCCGAGTTCGACATCCTGGTGAATTTCCACATCGAACCCCGCGACCGGGACGCGGCCAAGTTCAAAGACGCCGTGAAGTACATCATCGACACCTACGGCAACGCACCGGCCTTCTACCGCGACCCCGGCCGCGACAATCGCCCCTTGTTCTACGTCTACGACTCGTACCTTACCCCGGCAAAGGAATGGGCCACAGTGCTCGCCCCCGACGCTGCCGAGACCATCCGCGGTACGCAATACGACGCCGACGTTATCGCGTTGTACGTGAAAAAGGGCGACGAATCCTTCGTCGAGACCGGCCATTTCGACGGATTCTACTCGTACTTCGCCGTGGACGGATTCGTCTACGGGTCCACCATCGCGAACTGGCCCCGCATGGCCAAGTGGGCCCGCGAAAACGACAAGCTCTTCATCCCCAGCGTGGGCCCCGGCTACATCGACACGCGCATACGGCCCTGGAACGACAAGAACACCCGCGGCCGCGAGAGCGGCGCGTACTACGACCGCATGTGGCAGGCAGCGCTTGCCGAGAAGCCGCGCATCGTGTCCATCACCTCCTTCAACGAATGGCACGAAGGGTCCCAAATCGCGCCGGTCGTGTCCAAGGCGGTGGATGGCTTCACCTACCTGGACTACCGCCCCCGGGAGCCCGAGTTCTACCTGACCCGCACCCGCGAATGGGTGAAGCGGTTCGACAAGGGGTGGCCCCCCGCGATCGGCCGGGCTCGCCCTGTTCTGCGCGGGTCGACCCGCGATTCCTAGGTCGCTACGCAACAGCACCCCGGGCCCAAGGAGTTGTCCCGACATGCTGAGAACGTCTCTAGCCCCGATACTCGTAGCATCTTGCTCCCTTCTGTCTCCGGCCGCCGCCGCCGAGAAGCCGGTGGACGCGGATGGGCCTCCCGCCAAGCTTGATGGCGCCCCCTCTGGTGCAACATGCATTGAGGGGTGCTGTCTGACGCCACATCTTCTGGTCAGGCGGGAGGACGCGCTGTTCCATCCGGTCTCGGTCAAGGTGCGTCATACCGGAACACCGACCGAGTTGGTCGTGAATGTTCAGGGCCGCGCGGTTCTGAATCAAGGCATTGATGCGGACACGACGGAGGCGGAGTTCCTGCTGCCGGCGACCAACCGTCCCACGGATGTGCCTGTGGCATTCAGCACGGCAAGCGGCATTGTGGCCGAAGAGACCGTCAGGCTGACGCCTCCCCGTAAGCTGGAGATCTATCTCCTGCCCCATTCGCATGTGGATATCGGCTACACGAAGCTCCAGACGAAGGTCGAGCGAGACCATTGGGCCTTCATCGAGCAGGCCATCGAAGCAGCGCAACAGCCGGACGCGCCATCGTCGGAGGCGCGGTTCAAATGGAATGTCGAGGTGCTCTGGGCACTCGACGGCTACCTTCGACAGGCTTCACCCGACAAATACGCCGCCCTCGCCGAGGCCATCCAACGTGGGCAGATCGGGCTCGATGCCTTCTACTGCCATGAGCTTGCGGGATTGTGCCGCCCGGAGGAACTCGTGCAGCTCCTGGCGTGCAGCCGCCGCATGAGCGAGGAGTTCGGCGTGCCCATCGAGTCGGCCATGGTGACGGATTGTCCCGGCCTCACTTGGGGCGCGGTGCCGGTGCTGGCGCAGAGTGGCGTGCGATACCTCTCATTGGGTCCGAACTCGGGCCATCGCATCGGGTACACGCGCCAGGCCTGGGACAACCGCCCCTTCTGGTGGGTGTCCCCATCCGGACGCGACAAGATCCTGTGCTGGCAAACGGACAACTCCTATCATCCCACCTTCGCAAACAGCGAGGGATTGCGCGCGTTCCTTGGACGGGTGGACGATCAGAACGCCAACTACCCCTATGACATCCTCTACTACCGGCAATGCAAAGGGGACAACCAGGGACCCGACTTGGGGCTGTCGGAGTTCGTCGAGGAGTGGAATGCGCGGTACGCCTATCCCAGGCTCATCATCGCCACAACGACCGAGGCCTTTCGGGCCTTCGAGAACCGCTACGGAGACGCGATTCCGTCGGTCAGAGGCGATTTGTCCCCCTATTGGGAGGACGGTGCCGCGTCGTCGGCTCGCGAAACGGCCCTGAACCGCGCAACCGCCGAACGTCTCGTGCAAGCGGAGACGCTGTGGGCAATGCTGGATGCAGACACGCTGCCCGCGGCCGAATTCGATGAGGCGTGGCGAAACGTCTTACTCTACGACGAACACACCTGGGGCGCCCGCAGTTACGTGAACTCAGGCAGCTCCTACCCGCCGGGCTCTCCGGGATACGCCGCACAGTGGCGCATCAAGCAAGCGTTCGCACTGGACGCCGATGCCCAGTCTCGCGAGCTTCTGGAGAGGGTCCTCGAACCACGAAAATCCTCGTCGTCCAAGGTGACGGCCGTGGATGTGCTCAACACATCGTCGTGGCCTCGTTCGGACTTGGTCGTGCTGCCGAAGGACCTGCGCTTCCGAGGCGAGGTGGTCCGCGACGCGGACGGCAACGAAGTCGCGGCGCAACGGTTGGCGTCTGGCGAGTTGGCGGTCCTGGTGAACGACGTGCCGGCCTTCGGCGCGGCGCGGCTGACGTTGCACAAGGGGAAGTGCCGCATCTCGGGATCCGCCGCGGCTGCAGGCAACACGCTGAGCAACGACTCCGTTCAGGTTCAGGTTGATGAGAGCACGGGGGCCATCCGCCGACTGCAATGGGGGTCGCGCAATATCGAACTGGCGGACCCTGAAGCTCCCGGCCTCAACAGCTACCACTATGTACCCGGTTTCGACCCCGGCAAGGCCGCCACCAACGGCCCGGTTACGGTGACCGTGAAGGGCCAAGGACCTCTCGTAGCATCAATCGTGGTCGCATCGAACGCGCCGGGCTGCACGAAACTGACACGCGAAATCCGGGTGGTAGACGGCCTGAACCGCGTAGATATTGCCAATCGGGTCGACAAGAAGGCTATCCCACTGAGCGATTTGCTCAAGAAGTACCCTCAGAAGGAAGGGTACCATTTCGGATTTGCCTTCAACGTGCCCGATGGCGTGATGCGTGTGGACATGCCGTGGTCCGTGGTGCGCCCCGAAGACGACCAGCTTCCGGGCGCCTGCAAGAATTGGCTGAGCGTGCAGCGATGGGTGGACATCTCGAACCAGGACTACGGGGTTACATGGGCGACCGTGGACGCTCCCCTGGTCGAAGTGGGCGTCATGAGCCCGCAACCCCGGAACCCTTCCGCCAAGGGCGTATGGCGCACGGTCATCGAACCGTCCGCTACGCTGTATTCCTACGTGATGAACAACTATTGGACCACCAACTACCGCCACGACCAGGAGGGTCCGATCACGTTCCGGTACGCCATTCAACCCCACAAACGCTTCGACGCCGGCGCCGCGGCCCGATTCGGCACGGAACAGAGCCAGCCCCTGATCGTCGTCCCCGTTGAAGAAGACACGCCCTCACTCGCGCCGTGCCTCGCCGTAACCCCGGCGGGCGTTGTCGTCACCGCACTCAAACCCATTCCCGGCGAAAACGCCTGGCTCGTCCGCCTTTTCGGTGCCTCCGGCAGCCCAGAACAGGCGACCCTGCGCCAAGGCGACGGCACGCCCCTCCGCATCTGGCGAAGCGATCTCGACGGCAAGCCCATCGAACCCATCGACGGGCCTATCGACGTAGCCCCGTTCGAGATGGTCACCGTCCGAATCCAGGGCGAGGCCGGTTGAGGCTGACGGGGCTCGGCCTGAGCGATGGGGTCCGTCGCCCCGCACCCCCGCGTTGAAAATCCACGCGCGAAACCGCTATTATTCCGGTGGCGGGAGGCTCTGCGGGACTCCTGCCATACGTGTGTTCAGAGGAAAGCTGTATCTGTACGATGAATTTGGTTTGCCAGAAGTCTGTCCTGAAGGGCGGAATCGACGTACCGGGATCGAAATCGCACACGATCCGGGCGGTGGCAATTGCGTCTTTGGCGGCGGGCGAAAGCCGCATTGAACGGCCCTTGTTGTCGGAAGACGCGCAATCGGCCGCGGCCGCCTACCGTGCCTTGGGCGCGAAGATCGACATGAACGGCGACGTCTGGCACATCCAGGGCCTGGGCGGTGAGTTGCGTGCGCCCGAAAACGTCATTGACGCGGGCAACAGCGGCACCACCTTGCGAATGGTCATGGGATCGTGTGCGCTGCTGCGCAGCGGTGCGGCGGTGCTCACGGGCGACGCCCAGATTCGGACCCGTCCGTCGGGTCCCTTGGCGGATTCGTTGACGGATTTGGGCGCGGACGTCTTCTCGACCCGCGGAAACGGGAGCGCGCCGTTCGTGGCCCGTGGCCGGATGTGGGGCGGCCAGACGACCATCGAGGCGGTGACGAGCCAGTACTTGTCGAGCCTGCTGTTGAACGCGCCCCTGGCGGATGGCGACACCACGATTCGGGTGCCTCTGCTGAACGAGAAGCCCTACGTTGAGATTACGCTCGACTGGCTGAAGCGCCAGGGCGTGACGTATGAGCGGGATGGGTGGCGGACGTTCCGGATACGCGGCGGACAGCAGTACCAACCCGTGACGCGGCCCATACCGGGCGACTGGTCGTCGGCCACGTTCTTCCTGGCGGCGGGTGCCTTGCCGGGCAACACGGTCGACGTGCGCGGTGTCGAGATGAACGACACCCAGGGCGACAAGGCCGTGTTGGACTACCTCCGGGCCATGGGCGCGCAGGTAGACGTGTTGGACGACGGCGTCCGTGTAACGGGCGGAGAACTGACCGGATGCGACCTCGATTTGAACGCCACGCCGGACGCCCTTCCCATGATGGCGGTGCTGGCGTGTTTTGCGCGAGGGCGGACACGGCTGTTGAACGTGGCCCAGGCGCGGGTGAAGGAAACGGACCGGATCGCCGTGATGCGCAAGGAGTTAGAGAAGCTCGGCGCCACGGTGTCGGAGCGCCCCGATGGATTGGTGATCGAGGAAAGCGCGTTGCATGGCGGCATCGTCGAAGGCCACGACGACCACCGGGTGGTCATGGCCTTGGCCATCGGCGCAACACAGATCGACGACCCAACCACGATACGAGGATACGAGGCGGCGGCGATCACGTATCGCGGATTCGCCGAGACCCTCGGCGGGTTGGGCGGAACGGTCCGGACGACCAGCGAAACGGACTGACGCAGCGGGCGTGCCGCGGAATGCGGCGCCGGCGTCCGCGCTTGAACATAACCAGGTTGATCGAGGCATGCCCGGCGGAACGATGTCCCGGGCAGATGGTTCAGGGGAGGAAGACGCAGCATGTTAGGATGCAGCTACGGAACAATGTTTCAGACGACGGTGGCCGGTGGATCGTATCAGAACGGCTTGACGGTCCATATGCAGGGCGTGCCGCCGGGACGCGACATCACGGAAGCCGAAATCTACGCCGCTCTGCTGGCGCGCAAACCGGGTCAGAGCGCCTTGGCGTCGCCGCGGCGCGAGCCGGATGTGCCCGTCATCTACAGCGGCGTGAATGCCGCCGACACCATGCCGGGGTACTCCAACAAAGGCAAGACGAACGGTACGCCGTTGGTCGTCCTGATCCCGAATCTGGACCGCCACTTCGAGCACATCGAACAGTACCAGGTGACCAACCGGACCCCGCGGCCCGGCCATGCCTCGTACGCGTCGTTCCAGAAATACGGCGACAACGACGACGCCATCGGCGCGGGATTCTTCAGTGGCCGGTACACCTCCACCATCGTGGCGGCAGGCGCGGTAGCCCGCGCCATCCTGAAGGAACAGGGCATCGAGGTGTTCTCGTACGTCACGGAAGCGGCGGGCGTCCGCGCGCCGGACGTGGATCACGCCACGGCCATGAAGCAGGTCGACGCCTTCCGCGAAGTACGGCGCAAGTTCGACCCCATCTACCAGTGGGTGTTCGACTCGGGCCGGTTCAACGCCGACATGCGGTTCCTTGAGAAGATGGCCGTCCTTATCGACCTGGAGAAGAATCTCTGGGACATTCAGGATGCGGCCGCACCGTTGGATGTCGACGGCATCGTGAAGGAATACGGAATCCACCCGACCATGAACTGCCCGGACGTGGACGCCGCGTTCGAAATGGAACGCCGCATTCTCGAAATCCGGGACGAAGGCGACTCCAGCGGTGGGTTGGTCGAAGTGGTAGCCACGGGATTGCCCGCCGGCATGGGCGAGCCCGTCTTCAACAAGCTCGACGGTGAGCTTGGCCGCATGATGAGCATCGGCACCATTAAGGCGGTCGAGGTCGGCGCGGGTTACGCCGTGAAGGACATGCAGGGGTCGGAATGCAACGACCAGATGAGCGCCGAAGACGGCAAGGTCCTGTTCAGTGGCAACAACGCCGGCGGCGTGACGGGCGGCCTGACGACCGGACAGCCCGTCGTGGCGCGCTTGGCCGTGAAACCCACGCCCACCATCGCCAAGCCGCAGCATACCATCGACAAGGTGACACGCAAGAACGCCAAACTTGAGGCGGTCACGCGACGCGACCCGACCATCGTGGCACGGGTCTGGCCCGTAGCCGAAGCGTTCATGGCCATGATCGTCCTGGACCAGTTGATGATGCATCGCGGCTACCGGGCCTTCTGGGCCGAAGACTAGTCCTCACAGTCGCTGACAAGAGCCGTTTGCAGGGGGACGCCCACGGGCGTCCCCCTTTCTCGTGGGCTGCGGTCTCTCCGGAAGCATCAGGGTAATCGCACTCAACCGGCGCGTCGTGGTTATGTAGTCTCGCCAGGTGTGCCACCCACAAACCTGTTTGTGGGTGTCCAGATTCACTATGGGCCACCATCCC
>JAAEQP010000575.1 GCA_024231375.1 bacterium
AGGGACCGTGGCGACGCACCTTCGGCCGCATGGACGAGAAGCAGAAAGGCGCCTGGATGGCCGCCTATGAGCCCAAGAACGAGGTCTTCCGCAAGGCGAACCTGGAAGGCAAGGACCTCGTCCGCTGGAAATACCAGCGCTACATGAAGGACTACCTGCGCTGCATCCGCTCGGTGGACGACAACGTGGGGCGTGTGCTCGATTACCTCGCGGCCAACGGCCTGGACACGAATACCGTCGTGTTCTATTCGTCGGACCAGAGTTTCTATCTGGGCGAACACGGGTGGTTCGACAAGCGCTTCATCTATGAGGAATCGCTGCGGACCCCGCTTGTGGCGCGGTGGCCGGGGGTGATCGAGGCCGGGTCGACGGTAGACGAACTCGTTCAGAACCTCGACTGCGCTGAGACGTTTCTCGACATCGCGGGCGTTCCGGTTCCGGAAGACATGCAGGGGGCGAGCTTCGTGCCCCTCATGAAAGGCGAGTCGCCAGACGATTGGCGCGACTCCATCTACTACCACTACTACGAAGGCGAAGGGAAGGTGCACAACGTCTACAAGCACTACGGCGTCCGCACCGACCGCTACAAACTCGCCTACTTCTACACCCTCGACGAGTGGGAGTTCTACGACCTCAAGAACGACCCGGCCGAGATGAAGAGCGAGTACGACAACCCCGCCTACGCCGAGCAGGTCGCCACACTGAAGAAAGAGCTGGCGCGGCTACGGGAGCTGTACCGCGTGCCGGAGGACGCGTAGGGAAACGCCAAGGGCGGAGGGACCGTGAACCCGGCATCACGCTCCCAGCCAGTGTACCTCGACATCGCCCAGCGTGTCGTTGGGCGCGTGGCCGGAGGGAGGGCAGCCGGGACCCTCGCACCAAATTCGGAGGAGGGCTTCGCCTTTGGGCAGCTTGACGGTGGCGCTGCTTGAGCCTGCCGGAACGGGGGACACCGATTCGGTGCCGTTGATGACCACATGCATCGCGCCGGCCTCGCTCGCGTCGCCGCGATCGACGGTGAGTTCGTACTTGCCGGCGCCCTCGATCTCCACCGGCCAGCCGGTCGGCTTCCCGTCGACGTATCGCGCGTCCTGGTACCGGCACAGATGCGCCGGGTTTTCGTGCTCTGACCCAAGGCGGATGCGGCCCGGTTCGAAGTTCCGGGTTGATCGCACATCGTCAAACCATGCGTCGTAGGCAGCGCGCAGTTCGGCGACCTTCTCCGGATGCACATCGGCGAGGTTGTTCCGCTCCGCCGGGTCCTGCTCGAGATCGTACAACTCAAGCGCCGCTCCGGGCGTCGGCTGGAAATCCCTCTTGGTGAACGTCCCGGGGTTCCCCACCAGCTTATAGCGTTGCGTCACGACGGCGCAGTTCTGGTAGCGCTTCGGCGTCAGACCCCGGTGACACTGGAAGTACAGTCGCCGCCCCGGCCGAGGATCCTCCGCTCCCTCGAGCAACGGCATGATGCTCCTGCCGTCCAACTCGACGCCTGCCGGCTTGTCGATCCCGCACGCCGCCAGCACCGTCGGTAACACGTCGAGGTGGGCGGCGATGCCGTCAATGGTTCGTCCGCCGTCCACGGCAGCAGGCCATTGCAGAAAACAGGGCACCCGAATTCCACCTTCGTACGTCATCGATTTCCGTCCGCGCAGGCCGCCTGTGTACCGCTTCTGCTGCGGACCGTTGTCGCCCACGAACAACACAAGCGTGTTGTCGCGCAGTCCCAACCCGTCCAGCCGTGCCAGCAGCCGTCCCATGTTCTCGTCCAGGTTGGCCACCATGCCGTACACCTTCGCGGTATCGTCGTCGAGTCCCATGGCGCGATACGGCTCGGCCAGCTTCGGATCGACTTCCAGCGGCGTGTGCGGGGCGTTGGTCGGCAGGTACACAAAGAACGGATCGTCACGGTGGGTGGCAATGAAGTCCAATGCCGCGTCGAAGAACACATCGGTGCAG
>JAAEQP010000576.1 GCA_024231375.1 bacterium
AATTCAATTGCGACCTGATGAACTTCGAGTTTCTCGTGATCGAATCGAGACATTCGCACCTCCGAGTACGAGTACGAGTACGAGTACGAGTACGAGTACGAGTACGAGTACGAGTACGAGTTTTGTTGCCTAGGTCGACCTTCCGTTGGGTGTGCGCGGTGCCCAACACCCCCACCCGGCCCTCGGAGGGCCGGCCTCCCCCGCAAGGAGGGTGTCGCGAAATGCACGGGGGTCGGTTCGCTCCCGCGCAGCGGGAGCACTGCCTCCCCCGCTCGCGCGGGGGAGGTCGGCGCGAAGCGCCGGGTGGGGGTGTCACGACCTCGCACACTCCGGGAAGATCGCATCCGCTGCGCTGATGCAGCCTAGAGGTCTTCCCCCGCAGTTCGGCCGCGCCCTGGTTCGCGGCGGTGCCGTCCGCCCCCGCGAGGGCCGATCAGGATGCACAGCCCACCCACCCCGGCCGGGCGCGGCGGCCGCGAGCTCGCCCGCTTCGACAGACACGGTCAGCGAGGCGTCTGGGTCTGGGTCTGCGTCTGGGTCAGCGTCAGCGTCAGCGTCAGCGTCTGCGTCTACGTCTGCGTCTGCGTCTACGTCTGCGTCTACGTCTGCGTCTGCGTCTACGTCTGCGTCTGCGTCTGCGCCTGGGTCTGCGTCTGGGTCTGGGTCTGCGTCAGCGCCAGCGTCTTCGTCAGCGCCTGCGTCATCATCAGGCAGGTCAGCACGCAAGCCGCTTGCCAGGAGCCCGTGCCGAGCTATCCCCGGCGTTCCTCCCGGGACTGGAGAAGTAGGCGCCTGCGTCACGCCACGGTCGGCGAAGCCGACCACTTGGTCCCGGCCCATGACGGGGCTGCGCGTGCCGCAATGCGCTACATGCTCCTAGCGTGGTCGCATGACCAAGGATGAGCCCACAGCAAACGGCCACACCAAGACCATTCCCGGCGAGGACCTGCTTGATGTGGACCTGCCGCACGAAGGGCTGGACCTGTACCGAGTGCTTGAGGAGGCCTACCGACTGATAGCTGCGTGGCAGGGGGTGTCTTGGTCACGCGGGACGACGGGCGACCAGCTCAAGCGGGCTCTCAGCGGCGCGCTGCTCAGGTACGCCGAGGGCTACTATGCCGATGGCGGCAACAAGGCCTCGCTTTGGAAAAGCGCACGCGCCTCGTGCGGCGAGGCCGCCGCAGCCGTGCAAATCCTGACACTGGATGGCATCGTGCCACAGGGAGAAGCCATTCGGGTCCGTGAGCTTCTCAGTCGGGCGATGCGGATGTTCGCCCGCCTGCTTCGCCCGAAGTAGCCGGTGTCGCAGACGCGGACGTAGACGCAGACGCAGACCCAGGCGCAGACGCAGACGCAGACGCAGACGCAGACGCAGACCCAGACCCAGACCCAGACGTAGACGCAGACGCAGACGTAGACGCAGACGTAGACGCTGACGCAGACGCTGACGCAGACGCTGACGCGGACCCAGACGCAGACCCAGACGCTGACGCAGACCCAGGCGCTGACCCAGAGGCCGTTGACAAACAGTGGGGAGTCCCCCCCGTGGGGGTCGGCGCGAGATAGTCGCAACTTCCTCGATCCCATGTCGGTTGCGAACGTGTACGTGGGTACATGGCTGAGAACTTCAAGATTGCGACTGCTCCTCAGCTTGCGTTGTTCGAACCTGCGGACACGCCGCAGACGCAAGCCCCAACGGGCAACGGCAAGTTCGTCGAGGACTCCGCAGGAGCGTTGTTTGTGGGCGGCCGACGGTTGGACGAGTACCTGCGTGAGGCGCGGATGAATGCACCGCTGTCGATGCGCACGCTGTTGCGGGGACTCGACTGGAACGCGTTCACTTCGCGTTATTCCCGTCGGGGCCGGTATCCCTACGCGCCGTGGGCCATGGTCGGACTCGTCCTCTACGGGATCCTCAAGGGAGTCACGTCGCTGCGTCAGATGGAGGCTCTGGCGCGAGTTGATCTCGGTTGCATGTGGGTTTGCGGCGGTATCGCTCCAGACCATTCGGCCATCGGTCGCTTCTTGCTGCAGCATCGAGACACGCTCAGCGGCGAGTTTTTCGAGCAGCTCACGGCCGCGGTGTTTGCGCGGATGAAGGGGGATGCTTCGGAGTTGGCAGGGGACGGAACGGTCATCCAAGCTGCGGCATCGCGCTACCGGAAGCTCGACGAGGAAGCCGCCGCACAGGCGGCCGTTGAGGCTCAGCAGGCGGCCGAGGCTTCGCCCGATGATGAGAAAGCTCAACAGAAGGCCGAACGAGCTCGTCAGGCAGCCGAGGCTGTGAAGGAGCGTGCTGCTGCCCGTAAGGCGAAGGGCCGCGACCCATCGCACGCTGTGGTCAGCCCGACGGAGCCCGAGGCTGCGGTCCAACAGATGAAGAACAAGGCGGTGGCGCCGTCGTACAAGCCGTCGGCGGTTGTGAACAGCCAGAGGCTCATCCTCGGCAAGGGCGTGCACGCTACGAGCGAAACTGCTGTGCTCGATGGGATGTTGGAGCAGGCCGAACGACTGACGAACCAACCGGCCAAGCGGGTGATGCTGGATGCTGGTTACAATTCTGCCGAGGTGCTCGCAGGCGCCATCGCCAAAGGCATCGACCTGCTGTGCCCCGAGGGCAAGACGCATGGCGATGGTTGTTGGGAGAAGAAGGGCCGCTACTTCACGAAGGCCCGATTCGAGTACGACTCGGACGCTGATACCTATCGGTGCCCCAACGGCATGCAGCTGCACTTCTACCAACGTTGTCACGACAAGGGCCAAGCCGTGCGGCGATATCGCTGCGACGACTGTGCAGGGTGCCCGATACGCAATCGCTGCACATCCAGCGTCCATGGGCGGACGATCAAACGGTACCAAGGAGACGAGGCGAAAGAGGCTCTCAGAGAGGTGATGCGCCACCCCGAGGCCCGCGCACTCTACAGACGACGGCAAGGGTGGGTCGAGCCCGTGTTCGGCGAAATCCGGTCCAGCCAAGGGCTGAACCGCTTCCGCCGCCGTGGCCATGTTGGCGTTGAGCTGGAGTGGTCGCTGCACGCGGCTGCACACAACATTCGCCGGATGCTGGCTTGTGTGGGTAGGAGCCCGCTGTTGGCGCCGTTGCTAGCGCTTCTCAGTCAAATCTGGGCTTTCCTGGCCGCCGGCCGGCAACAGAGCGCCGCACACGTTGCGGTGGCCACGGTGCCCCGAGCCCCCACCTGACCTCACGTCGGCCTCGCCAGCGCGGAGCGGGAGGCGCGATGACCCATGAGGTCGCGTTCCGCACCGAGATACGCGACGACCTCCTTGCGGGGGAGGCCGGCCGCAGGCCGGGTGGGGGAGTCGAGGACCGAGCGCCCAATTGCGGCAGCTAGCGGCGCTCGATGAAGCCCAGCGTG
>JAAEQP010000577.1 GCA_024231375.1 bacterium
ATAGAAGTTCGACTCGCCCAACTTCTCCCGCTGGCAGAATTCCCGCACCGACAGCCCACTGCCCGCCTGCCGTTTCAGCGTCGCCCGCCAAAAACCCTCCCGCCCCGCATCACGATTTCTATTCGCCATCACCCACCTCCAAGTTCAAGGGATTCCGCGGCAACAACGCCGCGTCTGAGATGGCCCTATCTTGACTCCTGTGTGGAAAACAAAGAAGACGCGGTTAGCGGAACGGACACGGATGTCGTAATTCGACGTGAACGTCTCGGTGTAGGTCCACGCGCCCGCAACGACCGTTGTTTGGTAGGTAAGCGTCGAGTCGAGGTCTTCGGTGGAAGCATAGGCAAAGTCGCCCACCTCCCACGTGTAGTTGACCGCCGCCGGATCGCTTTGGAAGGTTTGTGGGTTCGCCATATGTTGCGGGTTCGTCAGCGCGAACGTGGTTGTCGGGTCGATGACAAAACCCGCACCCGCCCTTGCTGCGTCGAGTGAAGTGTCCAACACCAGCGTTGTGGTGCCGGCGGCTTGGTCGATGCGATTCTGTCGCGTATCGGGCGAACCGAGCGAATCTTCCCACCACGATTG
>JAAEQP010000578.1 GCA_024231375.1 bacterium
CAAAGGCGATGTCGAAGGGAGGGGCCGCAATCAGGTCGAGCCAACGCGGCTCCCCGGGCTGGGCATCGGTCCGTGTCAGCCAGAAACGGTACCAACACCGGGTGTGCGGTTCAGTCTTAGGCACTTCGAGGTTCACGGTGGCCACGGCGACGGTCTCGCCTTCGGGCCGCATGAGTCTGGCGTGGTCCATCACGGGTTCCGCCGACTCAGGGATCTCGCGTCCATACGCAAGGGTTGCGTCGGAAACATCCATCCCGCGCGGCACTTCCACGGAAACCGTCACGGGAACCGATGTGCCTTGGAGGACCCGCCAACTCGGCACTTCGAAGCGCCACGCACCCGCCTTGGCGGCATCGTACGATTCGGTCCTCAAACGATATCTGATGGGCGTTCTTTCGGCGGCCGTGCCTACATCGCTCTCAGGTGCGGACGGCACGACGGTGACGCACTCATCGCCCATGCGAACGACGGCGGGACCGATCTCCTTCCCCGCGAGATCGTAGGCAGCAGCCACGAAGCGCACGGATCGGGCGGGGAAGAGGCCTTCGATTCCCGGCAAACGCCCGGGGATTTCGGCCACGCGCCCGGCTAAGTCCGAGACACGTTCGGCGAGGGATTCCCGCGCCTCTCCCTCGGATGGGCGCGCCGCAGCCGGGCCTTGCTCCGTTCCCAGAAGCCAACTCAGCGCAATCGTTACCTCTTCGGATTCGGTCGCAGGAATGACCCACCAGCCTCCCTCGCCGTCCGGTTTCACCGCCACGGCGCCCCGGGTTGCGAGTACAGGCGTCAGCACGACCTGGCCCCGCGTGTCGACATAGACGTAATCGGCGCACTGCACGTATTCATGCCTGCGTCCGTCTACGACGGCTGAGTAGGCAAGGATGTCGCCCTCCCTGTAGGCCAGGAACCCCCCGGGCGGCAAGACATAAGGCCTCCACCCTTCCGGAAACACAAACCAGTCGTGGTTAAAACTCAGATTGCACCACACCTCCAGCCCGTTCTCGTATTCGACGAACACCTGCCCCCGCTTGTAGGCATCACTGACCAGCGCCGCCGACGTGTCAACGACCTCTTCTCCGCCGAAGTAGCCAATCGATTCCACCGGGATCATGGCGTAGCGCTGTTGAAGGGCCTGAAGCAGGTAATACGACTTCAGTGTCCCGTCGAATCCCCAATCATTCGCGAGGAACCCGATATGTCCGAAAGCAATGGTCGCCGTGTGGAATCGATCAAACCAGGGGCTCAAGCGCGAACCGTCCTCCCGCCATGCGCCCTGCTGCCCGAAATACATCTGCGGCATCCCCATGCCGAAGTCCGTCATCTTCGGGTGCATCTTCAGCAAATCGAAATCAACAAGCTGCGGCAGTTCCCATCCCTGCCCATACGGCACCATCGTCGCGTAGTTGCCGTCCGCAATCCCTGCATAGAACCAGTGGTAGTTGCCTTCACTGAAGACCGGCCCCTTGTGCGCCTTGCTCTCGTTCTGCAGCAGCCGGGCGAAGGCGTCGTACTGGGTGCGGAACATGCCCGCCCCCGGCGTGCGCGCATCGTAATCCGTCCGTCCCCAGGGCTTGTAGGCGGTGTGCACGTCGCAATACTGCGCCGTTGTGCCGTAGCGTTCGTTGATCCGTGGCGCGTATTCGGCCTCCTTCTCGACAGCGCGCAGCGGCTTCAATGCATAGCAGCGCGGCCACGCCCTTTGCCAGCGCCCTTCCGAGTCGAGGCACACGTCGTTTTCGTTCCAATCCGCGTTGACAGGCGCGAAATCAACGTAGTTCGTATACGTCCCAAACCGATACCCAAGACCCTTCACAAAGGCTCCGTATTCTGCCAGCGCCTCTTGGCCGATGCTGGTTGCGGGACGATCTCGTAACGTGAAGCTCTCCCCGCCTTCGCGCCACCCGACTTCATGGTGACACGCGATGAACTTGTCGATTCCATGGACCTGGTACTTCGACAACAGTTCATCCTGGAACACGTGCCCCATGTTGCGCCAGACGTACTCCCGCGCCACGGCGCCCGTGTCGCACCGCGGCGTAGGGATATTCGGCAATACCTCGTGGACGTCGCCGCTCACATTGACAAACAACCGCTCGCGCAACGGAATCCGCTTCCCGGTCGTCGTGGCTTTGTAAGCCGCCCCGCCCGCATAGGCCACGCATCCCTCTTCCTGAAGCCGAGGCGCCCCAAACAGCTCCGATGCATCCGAATTGAAATAGTCCAACAACGACAACAGGAAGACGGGCTTCTCCACATCCCCGGAACACACCACCCGTGGCCAGTCGTCTCCGTACGTCAGGTACGGAAAGAACACCGCCTTCGCGTCCTTCAGTCCTTTCGCCAATCCAAGGTCAAGATATGCGGCGTGGCCGTTGCCCGCGTCGTCTCCTTCGCAGTCCACGTCAATCACAAGGGACTTCCCCTTGACCTGGAACTTGTACGAATAGCGGAAGGCCTTGTCGCCCACTTTCAGCTCGAATTCGTACGTCATCGATTCTTCCCCGCCCAAGCCCAGCACAAGGCCCCTGGCTTGTTCGATATCCAGGCACGCGACCTCCGTGCCCTCGTCGCCCGGGCGAATCGGCTTGCCGTCCACCTCGAAAACGACGCTGCCCTTCCAGCACGGATGGAAGCGCTGGCCGCGGAATCCCACCGTGAGGCCGCTGAGCGTGCCCTCGGAGGGATCGAAGATGTAGGTGAGCGGTTCGTCAGCCGCATCGGTGACGGTGGCCGTCCACACGAGCTTGGCCGTATCGCCGTCCGGTCCGATGGCCGTCTGCTGTCTGGTTCCGATGGTCGTCTTGAGTTTGCCCGCCACCGTCGGCAACAGCGTGTTCGGCGTCGTCGGCCACGGCAGGTTGTCGGGGAGCGGCTCAAACGCCAACGGCGGATACTCGATCTCATAGAACGAGAGTGCGTCGAGATACAGTTGGGCCGGTTCACTGCTGGCGCACCCGCTCACCTCGATCCCGACGAAGCGCGCAGGAAAGTCGATGACGCCGTCGTTGCCCGCGCCCAACGCCTCGTAGTGCCGGTGCTTGCCGTCCGGGCTGACGCACGTGGCGTGCATCAGGGACCAGTAATCGAAATCCACGCCCCCAAGCGGAATGCTGTAATCCTCGTCTTTGGCATCCCGCACCAGCACCCGAATCCCCACCCGCGCCGTCTTGGGCGGATTGATCCACCCCCAGTTGTTACCCCGCACCCATAGGTTCACCCCCGTGAAAGGTCCCGGAATGACGATAGGCTCGACCGGCTCCAACACAAACCGGCTTCGCGCTGTTCGCCCCGCATACACCACGCGCCCCGTGTACTCACCAAACAGCAACTCCCGCCGCGAACGAATGAACCGCGCCTCCGCCCCGTCAAAACACCGCACCTGCCACCCCGTCAAATCCTCGAAATCAACGAGCTGCGGGTGATTCGGTTCGGTACGCCCGGCCCAGCCCAGTTCGTAGGGCCGCTTCCC
>JAAEQP010000579.1 GCA_024231375.1 bacterium
ACCCGGACCGCAACTTCTTCGGCATCGAGTGGGCAAACCAGTTCTACAAATACGCGGCCGACAGGATGGCGCGCTGGGGCATGACCAACATCCGGATCATGAGGGCCGACGCCAAGCACTTCGTGATCCACCGGCTCCCCCCCGCATGTCTGTCGGCGTTGCACGTCTACCACCCGGACCCGTGGCCCAAGAAACGACACCATAAACGCCGCATGTTCACACCGGATTTCGTGGAAGCCGCCGTGCGCGCGTTGTCGAGCAACGCACGACTGGCGATCCAGACGGACCACGCCGAGTACTTCGAGCAAATCAAGGCCGTGACGATAGCACGACCTGAACTGGAACCCATCCCGTTCGACGACCCCGCATTCGGCACGCTTGAGGAGCGAACGGAGACGAATTTCGAAGTCAAATACATGCGCGAAGGCCGGTCGATCCACCGCCTCGCGCTACGGCGACTGTAATGGCACGACGCATCCTGACATTCCTGCTGCTGCTGCTCGTGCGGGCCTACCAGTTCGCCCTGCGA
>JAAEQP010000580.1 GCA_024231375.1 bacterium
CACACGCAAATGCTGGCGCACAATGACCGTGTTTCGAGCTGCCCGAGTTGCGGGCCGAAGATTCTGAAGTACGGCAACTACCCGTGGCGGCATGACGTGGCCCGTATGCCGTGGAAGGTCCGATGCCCGCACTGCCAGGAGATCTACCCCAAAAACGATTTCGGCGCCTACTACGAGTCCGCACTCGACCAGCACGGTTTCTTCCGGCGCGGCAAGGGCGATCCAGAACTCCTGTTCAACGCCGAACATCCCGACCCGAAAGATCCGTTGCACAAAGCGTGGGTCGATGACGGATACGGCTACGACGATCCCGCCACCGGACGCTGGGACTTCGTGGCCTACTACACGAGCTGGGGTTTATGGCGCCATATTCGGGGCGCAGTGTCCGCGCTGGCCCAGGCGTACTGCGTGACCGATGACGCGTTGTACGCGCACAAAGCCGGTGTCCTGCTCTCACGCATTGCCGACGTGTATCCTGAGATGAATTGGAAACCGTTCGCGGACGACCAGTTCTCGCACTCGGACGGCGGCACGCACGCCGGCCGCATCGAAGGACAGATCTGGGAGACCGGCAACGCCACGGTGTTGTCGATGGCTTACGACCGCGTCTACGACGCCGTGAGTGGGGACGCCGAGCTGCTCGCGTTCTTGCAGGCACAAGCGCGCGCGCACACTCTTCCTGTTCC
>JAAEQP010000581.1 GCA_024231375.1 bacterium
GATCTCCTCCAGAAACACTACACCGCAAACACCGCAACGTCACGCCGAGGGGGCGATACAAGGGCCAAAAATCTCTTCCCAAAAGTAAGAATTCCGTCGGCAAACCGCGGCAACCGCGAAGGCATTATACCAGGGAAAAGGAAAACCGCCCCCGTCAGCCAGCCAACCGGCGTGTCGAGGGCGGAATCGAATGCAGTCTCAGTGTGCCGCGATCAGGTCGGCGGGCACTTGTCCTCAAGGTAGGAAAGCAGCGGGATGTTCGAGCCCGTCGCATTCAAGAAGGAGACGATCTGGTTAATGAACATGCACAGAAATTCCTGCCAGGCCGCCGCTGGCGTGGGCCGGCTTTTCGTGAGCGGAGCGATGTGTTTCACGATTCTGAATCTCCCTGTCCGTTGCGGTCCAGACTCTGGCGGGAGACTCCCCCCCGTAGGTCCGGTACCCGCGGCCAACACGCGTCACTGTATTGAACCACCGTATCGAGATTAACAGAACCCACGGTTTCTGTCAAGTGTTTTCTGCGCCAATGCCCGTTGCCGGCGGATCACCGAACCTGGGTACTGCGGTAGTCGCGGGCGTTGACCTCGTGCTTGTCCACGCGGAGCCCCATCACACGTTCGCTGATCCCTAAACTCTTGGCAGCCTTAGCCTTATTGCCACGCGCACTCTTCAGCGCCTCGATTAGCATTTCCCGCTCCAGATTGTCGAGGGCGCCCTGGAGGGAACCTTCCATCATGGTGCCGCTGGCCTGTGCCGTCTGGAGGGTCGGGGGTAGGTGATGGCCGTGGACCGCGCCATCGTTGGTCAGTAGAACGGCCCGCTCGATGCAGTTCTCCAACTCCCGCACGTTCCCGGGCCAGTGGTAGCTCATGAGCATGTCGATGGCGGGGGTGGAGATGCGCCGCACGTTCTTGCGGATCTTCTTGGCGTACCGTTCCACGAAGTGGTTGGCCAACTCCAGGACGTCCGCCCGGCGCTCGCGTAGCGGCGGTATGTGGATGGGAAACACGTTGAGCCGGTAGTACAGGTCCTGACGGAACGTGCCCTCCTCCATCAACGATTCGAGGTCGCGGTTGGTCGCCGCGATTACGCGCACGTCGACCCGGATGGTCTCGGAGCTGCCCAGGCGTTCGAACTCACGTTCCTGGAGGACCCGAAGCAGCCTCACCTGCATCGTCGGAGGCAGGTCGCCGATTTCGTCCAGGAATATCGTGCCGCCGTCGGCCAGTTCGAATCGGCCCGTTCGCTGGGTGATGGCCCCGGTGAACGCCCCTTTCTCATGCCCGAACAACTCGCTCTCGATGACGGTCTCCGGAAGGGCCGCGCAGTTCACCTTCACGAGGGGCTTGGGCGCGCGCGGGCTGTTGTAGTGGATGGAATTGGCCACCAACTCCTTGCCCACACCGCTTTCGCCCCGGATGATGACCGTGGAATCGCTCGCGGCCACTTGGCTGATGAGGTTGAATACGTCGTCCATGGATCCCGAAGTGCCGATCATGTTGGCGGGCCGGAACCGCTCCTCCAACTCCCTCTGCAACCGGGCGTTCTCGTCCAACAGAAGTTGACGCTCTTCCTCCACCTCCTGCCGTATCCGGACGGCCTGCGCGATCATCGACGAAATCACCGACAGCAGCCGCATATCCTCGTCGAGGGACACTTCCCCCTCGAACAACCGGTCCACGCTCAGGGCGCCGATGGTTTCCTGGCCCATCTTGATCGGCACGCAGACGAAGGAAACCTCGTCCTTGAGGAGTTTCGCGCGGGCGCCCGTGCGGTCCAGGAACTGACCGTCCTCCGAGATCCGCGGAATCACCATGGCAAGCCCGGATTGAATGACGCGACCGGTCACGCCTTCGCCGGGACGATAGCGTCCGCGCTCGCGCTGTTGGGCGCTAAGATGGTGGGCCGCCTCGATGAAGATCTCGCCCGTCTGCCGGTTCAGCAGCGTGAGGGTACCGCGCTCCATACCGGTGTTGTCCGCCAACACCTGGAGAATCGCGTCCACCTCATCGCGCAGATCGACGCTGCGTTCGAGGATCTGGCTGATCTCGAAGAGTAGGGATAGCTCGTTCAGTTCGCGCCGCACTTGCGGCGACTTCGCCCGTCGTGTCATGGGCCGCTCCTTGTTGGAAGACTCGGACAACTTTGGGCATGAGTTACCATATTGTAGGAATTTCTGCGGCCGAATTCAAGTTTTTCGCCAGGCCCGCCTTCTATTTCGACATCTGCGCAGGTTTCCGCATTCCAGAGGACCCGAGTGTTCCCCCTTGAGTTGGCGCGATTCAGCGTGCGGCCGCATCCCCCACTCCCGCCGACCGGCCTACCCGACGGAGACAGGTTCCCCTATCGGCGCCAATTGGTGTTTATTCGTGTCCATTCGTGGTTCAGCAAGAGCGGCTGCGAACCACCGAGTGCACCGATGACACGGACAGGAAGTGTAGAAACCGGGGACCCCACGCGAGCGGGACTGTGGAGTTGTTGAAGAAGTCATACACGCGCAAAAACAGAAGCGAAAATGCGGGACTGACCCCAGCGAGCGCAGCGAGACGGGTCTGTCCCTAGCTTCTTTCGCGGCATCGCGCTAGGCAACAATGGGTGGCTGTCCCCCGCTTATCGCGGGCTACGCGCCAAGCCAAGACTTTTTCAACAGTCCCGCTGTCCGCAGTTGTTCCTCTACCCATGCGCCAACACGGAATCGTCGTAGTCGGTGATGGTGGACAGCCGGTTCGCGTCATCAAAGGCGTACCGGATGCTGCTGGTCGTGTCGACCCAGTCGGTCATCTTCGGAGAAACCGGGGACTGTACCAAGCGAGTGAGTCCCCGAACGAGACGGGACTGTCCCCCGTTTCGGACTGCCCGCCACCCGGTCCGGGCCTTTCGTACGAGACGGCGGCTCACCGGGGCCGGAATCGATGGGATGGGGCGCTAAAATTGGTTACTGTCCCCTATTCTTCCTCAAACTTGCCTCTGGTGATATATCCGGGCTAGGCGGGTGCGCAAAGGCCAATGACTCGTGCTACTTCTCCTATCTTCCGCGCAACGGAATGTGGACATTGTAGTTGTGGTCGCTCCCCTTTTCGAAGACAGCAAGGAACAGAACCGCGGGCGTCCCATTGTCCAACCACAATTGGGGACGCTCCAGACGTGATAGTTTCTGTATGCCCTCATCGCGCCAATGGATTTGGATACTGGATACGAATGGATGTTCCGCTGGGCTCCATTCTAAACCGTCTTGTGACTGGAA
>JAAEQP010000582.1 GCA_024231375.1 bacterium
CTAGAAGTCCGGCCTGAAAGGCCGGCTTCTATAAGGCGCGGCCCCAAGTTCAACCAGAAACACAAGACTTACAGAGGCGAAAGAAACGTACTTAGGACGCTTGCCTACTTTCTGGCCGCGCCCCTAGGCGGTCGGGGCTTCCGATCTCTTCACGCGCTCCGAGCGAAGCCGAGGGATTTCTTGTCCCAGAGCCCCGTTTCTGCGGCGTGGTGGTGAGAGGGGCGACAGATCGAAACGGGCCTGAGCACAAAGCCTTCCCACGCGCTTGACGGGTCTAGCTGCGTGGTCTAGACTGCCGAAATCGCGGATCCGACAACGCGGCGCTGGCGGGCCGCTCACAGGGAGATTGCCCATATGTCACGGGGAACAACGCTGGTGATGACGGGGGTGCTGGTACTGGTGGCCGTGGGATGCGGGACCGTGTCCGGGGACGGCGCGGGGGTCGCGAAGAAGATGAATGACATGCCGCTGGTCTTCACGGAGGATTTCGAGTCGGGTGCGGACCGGTGGGTGGCTACGGACGCGAGGGCGTGGGATCTGGCCGACGAGGGCGGGAACACGGTGTACGCGTTGGCGCGGGGAAGCAACTATGAACCGCCGGTGCGGTCGCCGAAGAACATTGCGCGGGTGGAGGATTTGAACCTGACGGACTTCGTGGTGCAAGCGCGGATGAAGCAGACCGGCAAGGAATACGGTCATCGCGACATGTGCGTGTTCTTTGGATATCAGGACGCGTCCCATTTCTACTACGTCCATATCGCCACGAAGGCGGACGCCCACGCCAACTCCGTGTTCCTTGTCAACGGCGAACCGCGTGTGTCCATCGCCTCGGAACGTACGGGCGGCACGGACTGGGGCAAGGACGCGTATCACGACGTCCGGATCGTGCGCGACGCGGCGTCCGGGTCTATCGCCGTCTACTTCGACGACATGGACACGCCGATCATGAAGGCGACGGACAAGACGTTCCTGTGGGGCGGGATCGGGTTCGGGTCGTTCGACGACACGGGCAACATCGACGACGTGCGGATCTGGGGCGTGCCGAAGAAGGAGTAGCGCGCGAGACAGGCGCTACGACTCGTCCGCACCGTCCGCCGACTGGCTCAAGGCGTCCAGCAACTGCTGAATCTGAGAAGGTTCGCCGGTATCCTCGCAGGACTCGCTGATCGCGATGAACCGGTCTTCACGGGCCAGGAACGCGTCGATCACTTCGGGGTCGAAATGGGTGCCCCGGTCTTTGATGAGCAGTTCCCGGGCCTTTTCATGGGGCACGGGCTCCTTGTACGGCCGTCGCGCGCGGATGGCGTCGTAGGCGTCGCCAAGGGCCACCAACCGCGCAGACAACGGTATTTCCGTCTCCTTCAGACCGCCGGGATACCCCGTACCGTTCCACTTCTCGTGGTGGCAGTAGGCGATGTCGCGGCCCATGGTGAGGAAGGAATCGGTGCCGGCCTCGATATCGGCATCGCGGAGTGTGTCGCCGCCGATAGTCGAATGAACTTTCATGATCTCAAACTCTTCTTTGGTGAGGCGGGCCGGTTTGAGCAGGATCTGATCGGGAATGCCTACCTTGCCGATGTCGTGTAGGGGACTTGAGTTGTACAACTGCTCGACGAACTCGGCGGTGACCACGTCGCTGTACGCGGGGAGTCCGGCAAGATGCAGCGCCAATTCGCGCACGTACTGCCGCATGCGATCCAGGTGAAGGCCCGTTTCGGGGTCGCGCGATTCGGCCAATCTGGCAAGCGAATAGACTACGACCCGCTGGGTGATTTCCAGCTGCGATGTACGGTCCCTTACTCGTCCTTCAAGCGCCTCGTTGCTGTGCTCCAACTGGTGCTGGTACTCGATGATCTGATCTTGCAGGGTCTTCGCGCTAACGGAATTGCGGAGACGGGCCTCCAGGAGAACGGGGTCGATGGGGCGGAGCAGAAAATCGTCGGCGCCCGCTTCGAGCGCGCGGACATTGGCCTCGTGCTCGGCGAGACCCGTCACGATGATTACCGGGATATGGCGGGTGGCGCCGTCGCCCTTCAGACGCTCGCACACCTGGAACCCGTCCAAGCCGGGCATCACAAGGTCCAGAAGCACCACGTCGGGCGGGGATTGAGACACGGACTCCAGGGCCTCCTCGCCGCTGTAGGCGGCGTGAACCCGGTACCCGCGGGGTTCCAGCAAGCGGGCAAGGAGTGTAACGTTCTCCTTCAGGTCGTCCACGATGAGGACATCGGGGTGCTGAGACTCCTGGTCCTGAGCCATGTCGTCCCCTCTCTGGCCGCGCGCGGAAGATACTGCGATCCTCATGCGGCCGTGTGGTTCAAGCCGCGCCGTGTCGGCGGAGATTGGCATGGCGCGGCCGTCCCTATGGCACACCGATCTTAACAGAGCATCGGATAGCGCGCAATACCAATGACTTGAACGCGCCTCTCGCAGCCGCCGCCTTTGTCCCTACAGTTGCGCGGATCGGGTCACGCGACTACAATGGGGCGCCTACGGGCGTTTTGGACGCCCGGACGACGGAAGGAATGCGGAATGACACGGCTGACGGTAGCGCTGGACGATCGCCCGTATCCCATCCTTGTGGGACAGGGTGCGCTTGCGGAACTGCCTGCGATTGTGAAGGAACTCCAACCGAAAGGCGTGGCGGCGCTGGTATCCGACACGAATGTGGACCCCCTCTACGGCGACCGCGTTGAGGCCGCCATTTCCGAGGCCGGCCTGTCGGTGGTGCGGTGCGTGTTGCCGGCCGGTGAAGAGAACAAGCGGCTCACGAACATCGAGGTGCTGTGCGGGCGTTTCCTGGAAGGCGGTCTGGACCGCGCGAGTATCGTGGTGGCACTGGGTGGCGGAGTGGTCGGCGACATGGCAGGCTACGCATCCGCGTCGTTCATGCGCGGCGTGCGCCATGTGCAGGTCCCGACGACGATTGTTGCGCAGGTGGACTCGAGCGTCGGCGGCAAGACAGCCGTCAACCATCCCCTTGGCAAGAACACCATCGGCGCGTTTCATCAGCCGTCGGCCGTTGTGGCCGATCTCACGTTGTTGGAAACCCTGCCGGATCGCGAACTGCGCGCGGGGATGGCCGAGGTCATCAAGCACGGCGCGATCGCGGACGAGGCGCTGTTCGAGTACTTGGAAAGCCACTGCGACGCCATTTGCGCCAAGGACCTGGAAGCCATCGAGTACCCGGTAGTGCGGTCGTGCGAAATCAAGTCCGCCATCGTCGCCGAAGACGAGCGGGAGCACGGCGTGCGCGCGAACCTAAACTACGGCCATACCTTCGGTCATGGCATCGAGACAGTGTCGCGGTATGAGAAGTATCTGCACGGGGAGGCCGTGGCGCTCGGGATGCGCGCAGCGGGCGCGTTGGCGCGTGATCTGGGGCTGGTCGACGACGACTTCGTCGCCCGGCAGGATCGGTGCATCGATGTGTACGGGCTTCCCACGACGTGGCCGGAACTGCCCGTGGACGACACGTTGGTGGCCATGCGCCGGGACAAGAAGGTCCGCGCGGGGACGATGAAGTTCGTTGTGGCCGACCGGATGGGGCATGTGGTGCATCGGACGGACATCACCGAAGGGCAGGCGCGCGCCGCCCTCGAGGCCCTTGCAACCTGCTGAAAGGCGATGCGAGATGGCGTTTAGCGGCGAGAATTCCGAAAGCTACTACGATGAAGGTCTCACGGCGAGCATGAAGGGCGAGTTGGAACGTGCCATCGCGTGCTTCGAGAAAGCCGTCCAGATGGATCCTGCCTTTCTGGTGGCCCATCACCAGTTGGCGAAGTGCTACGTGCGGACCGGTCAGGCCGAGCGGGCTATTCACCTCCTCACCCAGGTGGTGGAGCGCAAGCCCGACCAAACCCCGCCGCGGCTCGATCTCGGGTTCGCGTTGGCGGGCGCAGGCCGGGAAGAAGAGGCCCGCGTGCAGTTCGAACAACTCGTCGCCGTGGATCCCGACAACGGCCGCGCGGAACTGGGATTGGCCAAGGTGGCCTTTGCCCAGGGCGATTGGACCGGTGCATTGGTGCATGCCCAGCGAGCGCTGGAGTTGAGCGGGTCGAGTTTTGCCGTCCTCTACCTCCTGGGCCGGACCGCCAAGGCGGCGGGCAACCCCGCATTGTCGGAAGAGATTCTCGAACAGGCCGACAGACTGCTTGAGAAATCGGTGGAGTTGCAGCCCGATCAGCCGGAGGGGTACTATCTCCGGGGCGAAGTGGCGTTCGTGCGGGGGCAATACTCGACGGCCCTTGAGAACTATCGGGCCGCGGAAGATCGGGGCGAAGAGGGCAAGGTCTACTCATCGTTTGGCGAGAGTTTCGGTATGCTGGACATGCTGGCCAAGCAGGGGCTCTGCCTCCAGAAGCTGGGCAGAACAGACCGGGCGCGCGAGATTGGTGAACGAATCCTGAAGTTTGATCCGGCTCATGCATTGGGCAAGGCGTTGAACGATCTTTCCTGACGGAGGGTCTCATGGACGATGTGAATCTGCAACTCGTACGTGAGTTCTTTGAACTGAATGTGTTCCGCGTGCTGACCAATTGGCAGCAGGATCCGCTGCACGCCCGCGTGGCCGAGAACAGCGGTCAGTTGTTCATTGAGAACGCCGTCCGAGGTCAGGAACGCGAGTTGCCCTTCGTGCTGTCCCCCACGGACATCGCGTGCATCGGGCGCGCCGTGGTGGAGATCCGCGCGTGGCACGCCGACCGGTTCTACCCTTCGGTCATCGAAGCGAACCCGGTGCTGTCGCAGTTTGTGGCGGACGACGCCCTGGCCTTGGCCCGCGAAGTGTTCGCCGACGAGCCCTTCGAGACCATCCTTGTGCTCTCCGAACTGCCGGTGTCGTGGGAACAGCGGAACCGATCCATCGAGCTGCTCCGAGCGGCCGGCATCCGCCATGTGTTGGAGTTCCCGGTCATCCTGCAAGGACTGCTCAGCAAGGTCAGCGTCAACGGAAACTACACCGCCTCCCAGACCCTGCAGACGCTCCGCCTGCTGAAACGGTACAAGCTGGTCCGCAACCAGCAGATGGAGTTCTCGTTCACTACCGAGGCGCCCGTGCCGTCGCCACCGCCCCAGGTGGAGGCAGTCGACGCCCCCCCCGCGGAAGACGACGAAGAGTAGAGCTCTCACCCGTCCGGCGGGGAATCCCTTGGGGTGAGATGCTTCGCTTGCGCTCAGCATGACGGAGAGGACGCTTCCAACTCGTGAATGTTCGCTCCACGTCATCCGGCGACAAGCGGGGGAAAGCGGGGCTGTTGAGAAAACGCCGCCTCGCCACGTGCAGGCCGCGAAAAGACCTGGGACAGTCCCGTCTGCGCCCGCCTGCGGCGGACTCCGCTTGGTACAGTCCCGGTTTTTCGCTTCGCATCTTCCGTTTCTGTTTTCGGGCGGACATGGCTTTGTCCGAAAGCCCCGCAATTCGGCTGAGTCTAGAAACGCGCCGTTCGTGTGGACGGGAAGGGGAGAGAAGGGGGTGGAGGCTGGCAGGCCGATTGGGGATCCGTGTGTGGGCACTTTCGGGGGCACGAAGCGGAAGTGCCGACCTGCCAACCTCCGAGATGGTGCGCTCACCAGGAGTTAGAGCAACCGGCGTGCCAATTCTTGGCATGGTGGCAGGAATTGCGCCAGAGGGAGGGCGGCCTTGACGCGCACGAGGGGTCTTTCGCTCTGCGGGTGAACGAGTTACGGCCTCCATGCCGCGACGCCATCGGTTGCGATCACGGGCTGCATCGCGTGCCGCCGCCGGGGGGAATGCCCTGACACCTACCCGCCAATCCCGTCAGTTTGACGAGCACGGACGGCCTGATCGACGAGATTCTGTCACTTCCCGCGGATGCGACACCGCGGGGCTGTTGAATGAGTGGCAGTCTCCGGCGCGCAGGCCGCGATAACCCGGGGACAGCGGAGTTGTTGAAGAAGTCCGCACGTTGTCTGCGAAACCCGCGAAAGGGCCAGGGACAGATCTGTCTCGCTACGCTCGCTGGGTCAGTCCCGGCGTTGTCGGGTCTTCCGCTCCTGTTCTCAGGGATTCCTGAGAACTCCGCTGACAGGCAGGAGCCGGGCGCGGGACGGCGACAACGAGGTTCGAGTGTCAGGGAGTTTCTCAACGGCTCCGCGGTCCCGTGGAAGACCGCGCCATCCCATGCTAGGATATCGCCGTTGACGACGAAAGGGGGAACGCCACCGATGGATCCCAAGTTGCTTGACGTCATCGAACGTGTGCCCGGCTGGGGCGATGCCGACGGATTGAAGGTAGAGCGCATTCTGGGCGGTCTGACGAACAAGAGTTACCGCGTCGATGTGGGCGGCGACTCGTTTGTGTTGCGCTTGGCGGGTGACAACGGCGAGATGCTGGGATTGAACCGCCGGCAGGAGTTTCTATCGCAGCGGGCCGCGGCAACCATTGGTGTGGCACCCGAGGCCGTCCACTTGGTGGAGCCCGAGGGGCATTTGGTGAGCCGGTACATCACGGGGCGGCGGATGCACGACGACGAGTTCCGCGAGCAACGCAACACGGACCGGATGCTGGACGTGCTCAAACGGGTCCACGCGTTGCCGCCCGTTGAAGGCGACTTCGACCCGTGCGCCATGATCCTTGGGCAGGTTGCCCGAGTCCGCGCTGCGGGCGGCGATGTGCCTGAGCTGTTCCTGCGGTTGCTGGACCCGTTGCGGGCCATCGACGAGGAGCTGAAGCGCGAGTTGGACGCGCCTTGCCTGTGCCATAACGACCCGTGCAACGGCAACTTTCTGGAAGATGGAGCCATGTGGCTGATCGACTGGGAATGGGGCGGCATGGGCGACCCTTTTTTCGACTTGGCGTTCCTGGCCCTGAGTATGCAGATGACGGCGGAGTCTACGTCGCGCATGCTGGCGCGCTACTTCGGCCGGGAGACTCGGGAGCATCGTGACCGGCTCGACCGCATGACGTTTGTGGTCCACTTGCGCGAGGCCGGGTGGGCGCTGGTGCAGCGGCTGATGGACACGCCTACCAAACTCGACGTGCCGGCCGCGGCCTTCAACGTGGACGATTGTCTGAACGAGCACCTTGTCACCGCCGAACGGTTGCTGGCGCGGCTCGACCGGAAATGAAGGACCGGATGGGCCGCTGGGGGGGGAGCGACCCATCCGGTTGAGGGGGGAGGATTGTCCTGGCGTGATGCCTGAGCGCGTTAGCTCAGGATGGCGGCCAGGTCTTCCTCGGGGGTACTAATGGGTTTGATTTCGAAGGTATCGACCAGAACCTGAAGCACGGCCGGCGTCACGAACGCGGGCAGACTCGGCCCGAGCCGGATACCCTTGATCCCGAGGTGGAGCAACGTCAGCAGGATGGCCACCGCTTTCTGCTCGTACCAACTCAGGACCATGGACAAGGGCAAGTCGTTCACCCCGCATTCGAAGGCGTTGGAAAGGGCCACCGCGATTTGGATGGCGGAGTACGCATCGTTGCACTGTCCGATGTCGAGCAGGCGCGGAATGCCGCCGATGTCGCCGAAGTCCAGCTTGTTGAATCGGAACTTGCCACAGGCCAGAGTCAGAATGACGCAATCGTCCGGTACGGCTTTCGCGAAGTCGGTGTAGTAGTTGCGACCCGGCTTGGCGCCGTCGCATCCACCAACCAGGAAGAAGTGGCGAACCGCGCCGGCCTTCACCGCGTCGATGACCTTGTCCGCTACGCCCATGACGGCGTTGTGGCCGAATCCGATTGTGATGGTCTGCTCGGGCGTGTCTTCTTCGAAGCCCGGCGCTGCCAAGGCCGCCTCGATGACGGGGGTGTAGTCGTCGTCGGCAATGTGCGTCACGTCGGGCCACGCCACCAAGCCGGTCGTGAAGATGCGCGCTTTGTAGCGTTTGGCCGGGCGCTGGATGCAGTTCGTGGTCATGAGGATGGCACCGGGGAATTCCGCGAACTCCTTCTCCTGATCCTGCCAGGCGCCGCCGTAGTTGCCCACGAGGTGCGCATACTTCTTCAAGCCGGGGTAGGAAAGGCACGGAAGCATCTCGCCGTGGGTGTAGACGTTGATACCCTTGCCCTCGGTCTGTTGAAGGATGTCATCGAGATTCTTCAGATCGTGTCCCGACACCAGAATGCACTTACCCTTCACCGGCGTAACCCGCGCCACGGTGGGTTCGGGGTGCCCGTAGGTGCCCGTATTGGCCGCGTCCAGAATCTCCATGGCCTTCAGGTTAAGTTCGCCCGCTTTCAGCGCCCATCCAACCATCTCGTCCACGGACGCGTCCCTCGTCAGGAAATCCATGCCTTCATTGAGCAAGGCGTAGATGGCCGGGTCTTCATGGCCCAACACGCGGGCGTGGTCGATGTAGGCGGCGGCGCCCTTGATCCCGTAGAGCACCAGTTCCTTCAGGCCGGCCATGTCGTTGCCGAGGGTTTCCTGGAACTTCTCGATGGACACTTCCTGGCCCTGACGGACCATACCGTCCTGGGTGTCGGCGAGTTTGTACGTCGCCGGACCGTCGAGGGCTTCGGGGGCGGAGCCCTTCTCGGCACAGGCTGACTCGTACAAGGCCTTGGCCTTGTCCCGCATGACAACGGACTGGGTCAGGGAATCTTCCAAGCGGGCCGGGTCGAAGTCTACGTTGGTGACGGTGGTGAACAGGGCCTGGCAGATGAAGGCGTCGATGGCGGCGTCCTGGCGCCCGAGTTCATTGGCCCGGGCCGCGTACATGGCGATTCCCTTGGTCATATGAACCAACACGTCCTGGAGAGCGGCCGTCTGGGGATCCTTGCCGCAATCCCCCATGGTCGTGCATCCCGTTCCGCCGCCTGTTTGCTCGCACTGATAGCAAAACATCTCGTTCTCCTCCTGTGGTTGTTGAAGCGGTCAGCGCCTCAGGCCGTCGCCGCTTTGAGTTCTTGTTGAGACTGAATGTCGCCTCGCAATCCGATGACGACCTCGTGTACCGGTGTGGTGGACTGAGCGAGGGCGCGCGCTTGCGCGACCATCCGCACCAATCCGCCGCAACAGGGCACTTCCATCCGCGCGATGGTGACCGACTTCGGCTGCGCCACCGCGAAGAGTTCCGCCAGTTTCTCGACATACCCTTCGGTCTGGTCGAGTTTCGGGCACGCGATGATGAGCGCCTTGCCTGGCAACAGATCCGTGTGGAACGCGCCGCACGAGAAGGCCGAGCAGGATGCCGCAATCAGTACGTCGGTGCCGGCGAACTGGGGGGAATCCGGCCGGACCAGGTGAAGCTGGATGGGCCAGGATTCCAGGGCCGACCGCGGGGCCGAAACGGCCGGAGCGGAAGCACCCGTTGCCTGAGCCGCGGAATGCCGGTCGAAAGTCTGGGCTTTCATACCGGGGCATGCGTGACCGGCCTGGGGACGTTTCGCTAGGGCCGGATGGTGCTGGACCGTGCCTTTGTACTCGGCGGCTTCCCGCTGCTCGACCTTCAGCGCACCCACGGGGCATTCGCCCACGCAGACGCCGAGGCCGTCGCAGTAGTCTTCCCGGACAACCGTTGCTTTGCCGTTCACCAATTGAAGCGCGCCCCCCACGCAGGCGTTCACGCACTGACCGCAGCCCGTGCATTTTTCTTGGTCTATTAGGATAACGTTTCGTTTGGCCATGTCTGTTTCCTCGCTGTTGTATCGGAACTGTACCCGAACCGGATGGGGGTCGGCCTTGACCTAGGTCAAGGGGGTGCTTTTTCTGTGTCTTTCGTCCTGTGGTGGGCGAGGATTGTCGGAGGCTTTGGCTTTTTGGTGGACGCTCGGAGTATGATTCCTCCGGGCGGGATATCTTCACAAGAACGCTACAAGAAACGGCTTAGAGAGGCGGCGATGAGGACCATCAAATCGAGTCCCGATGAACGCATTGATATGTTGGACGCGTTCCCCATGTTCGGCAATCTCGCCGATGCGGACAAGCGAGCCTTGGCCGATACGGTGCTGATCCGGGAGTACGGGGCCAATGAATTGCTTTTCATGCAGGACGGGGAGGCGGCCGGATTCTTCGGTGTGCTGTCAGGCAAGGTGAAGATCCATCGGGTGGGGAACGACGGCCGCGAGCAGGTGCTGCACCTGTTTGGCCGGGGCGAGTTGTGCGGCGAAGTGCCGGTGTTTCAGGGCCGGGTGTTCCCGGCGTCGGCCATGGCGGTGAGCAAGGCCCGTGTGGTGTACGTGCCGCGGGTGGCCTTTCTCGATCTTGCGCGGAAACGGCCGGAACTGCTCCTCGGCATGCTGGCCATGCTGTCGCACCGGCTTCGGGGATTCGTGAACCTCGTCGACGACCTGTCGCTTAAGGAGGTGTCGGCGCGCCTGGCGAAATACTTGTTGGATCGGCAGGTGCGAAAGGGATCGGACACGGTGGAACTGGACAGCACCAAGGCGGTGCTGGCGGCGCGGCTCGGCACCATCGCGGAAACGATCAGCCGCACGTTGAACCGCATGCAGAAGCGGGGCGTCATCGAGGTGAACGGCCGGTCCATCCGGGTCCTGGACCGCGATGCGTTGACGGCGCTGGCGGCCGGGATGAAGCTGTAGCACTGATTCCTTTGACCTTCTTGCGATTCTACGCGGGACGATCTAAGCTGCCTACAGAGAATCGCAGGTATAGGAACGGCTATGGGGGTTTCTTTCATGGGCGCCTTTCTGGTTGCATTGATTTCAGCGGTGGCGTTTCTGATCGCGTATCAGGTGTACGGGAAGTATCTCGCCCGAAGAGTGTTCGGCCTGGACGCGAACGCCCTGGTTCCGTCGAAGGAGGTCAACGACGGCCAGGACTATGTGCCCACGAAGAAGAGCGTAATCTTCGGGCACCATTTCACGTCCATCGCGGGGACGGGACCGATTGTCGGCCCAGCCATCGCGGTGTTCTGGGGATGGTTGCCGGCGCTGTTGTGGGTGGTGCTGGGCGCGATTCTGGTGGGCGCGGTCCACGACTTCGGCACGCTGGTGGTGTCGCTGCGGTCGCGGGGCCAATCGCTGGGCGACGCGGCGGGCCGACTCATCTCAGCGCGGGCGCGTGTGCTCCTGCTCCTGATCATGTTCTTCACGTTGGCTCTGTTCACGGGGATTTTGGGTTTGGTGATCGCCGTTATCCTGACGATGTATCCGGGCACGGTGCTGGCGTTGTGGATTTCGATGCCCTTGGCGGTGGTCATGGGCGTGCTTCTGCGCCGGTCGATCCTGCCGTTGCCCGTCATGACGGTGGTGTCGGTGTTCACGGTATACCTGGCGCTCTACGTGGGCGTGAATTGGCTGCCGATTTCGCTGACGGATCTGTTCGGCGTACCGCTCACCGGCGCGGGTCTGAGCTACGCGGGAGGGTTGCGGTCGGCGGTGGTGATCTGGACGGTGCTGCTGATGATCTACAGCTATGTGGCCAGCGTGTTGCCCGTGTGGCTGTTACTCCAAGCGCGCGACTACATCAACGCGATCCAGTTGTTCATCGCGCTCGCGGCACTCTCTTTGGGACTGTTGATCGTGCGGCCGGAATTGGTGGCGCCCGCCGTGAACGCCAACCCACCGGCCGACGCGCCGGCGCTGTTGCCGTTTCTGTTCATCACGGTTGCGTGCGGCGCCATTTCGGGATTCCATTCCATCGTGGCGACCGGCACCTCGTCGAAACAGGTCGCCAACGAGCGAGATGCCCGGGCCGTGGGCTATGGCGGGATGCTGCTGGAGGGCGTGTTGGCGGTGCTGGTGATCCTGGCGTGCGCGGCAGGATTGGGCCTTGGCGTGACACCGAAGGGATCGACGGAACTGCTGACGGGCGCGGACGCGTTTCAGAGTTTCTACGGTGGCGCATGGGGCGACATGCTGCTGGGACGCAAGATCGCGGCCTTCGTGGAAGGCGCAGGCAATCTCATGGGCGGGATGGGTGTGCCGCTGCCCATGGCCGTGGGCGTGGCGGCGCTGATGGTCGCGTCTTTCGCGGCGACCAGCATCGATACATCGACGCGTCTTCAACGGTACGTGATCCAGGAGTTGGGCAATCTCTCGCGGGTGCGGGTACTCACCAACCGGTACGTGGCCACCTTTGTGGCGGTGGCGGTAGCGACGACGTTGGCCTTCATCCCTGGACCGAAGGGGCCGGGGTCGGGCGGGACGAGGTTGAAGTCCTGCGACCAGATCGCCGCGCTGGGCTTGTCGTGGAGCGCCGTCTGCGGCGCGGCCAGGTTGGGCGCGTTGGCGGTGCCGTCGGAGTCATAGTCGATCTGGGTGGTGCCGCGCTGATAGCCGCTGATCGAGCGCAGGGTCACGCCGCCATCGGTGGTATAGGCCATGTTGAGC
>JAAEQP010000583.1 GCA_024231375.1 bacterium
ACAGCCTCGGCGTCCGCATCGAGTACGTGGAGCAGCAGAAGCGTTTGGGCCTGGCCCACGCGGTGGGGCAACTCGAGAAGTACCTCGACCGGCCTTTCATGCTCATGCTCGGCGACATCTTTTTCGATGTGCCCGACTTGCCGCGGATGATGGCCGAGATGGACGCCCATGATGCCGCCGCCGTGCTGGCCTGCAAGGAAGAGACGGACGTCGAGGCGGTAAAGCGCAACTTCTCGGTTCTCCAACGCGAGGATGGGTCGGTGTACCGGGTGATCGAGAAACCCCGGCACGTGCCGAATATGCTCAAGGGCTGTGGCCTCTATTTGTTCGATCTGAGCATTTTCGATGCGATTCGGCGCACGCCGCGTACAGCTATGCGCGACGAATACGAACTGACGGATTCAATACAGATTCTCATCGACTACGAGCGGCCCGTGCGCGTGGCGCCCGTGGTAGAATGGGACGTCAATGTGACGTTTATTGGGGACCTGATTGACTGTTGCACCCATGAATTGGGGCGGCAAGGGAAGACCGCGTTGGTAGGCGAGGATTGCCACATCGCGGAAGGCGTCGAATTGGTGGATTCCGTGATCGGGGATGGGGTGACCATCTCACAACCGGTCACCTTGGAGCGTTGTGTGGTATTGCCGGGCGTCGTGTTGGATGACGGCTTGTCCTACCATGAGACGGTGATTACGAAAGAGGCCAAGCTCAAGGCCAGCCAGGGGAGCGCGTAGGGAAGTGGAGAGAATGGGGAAACAGAGGGCACTCGCGGCGGCGTTGGTTCTGCTGCTGAGCACGATGTGCTACGCGGCGGACCGGATGGAGGTGCGCCAGCACGGGTTCCGCCTCGATGAAAAGAACCGCCTCGTCCTGGAGCAGCGCCACCGGACTGTTCGGATCGGTGTAGCGTCCCGTACCCGCCCTGTGGGCGATGTGCCCCATACCCGCACCCACGACGAAACCAGCGACAAGGTGGCCCATTTCGGCGTAGTTCGGTATCTGGCCGAAGTGAGCGCGGAAGTGCTGCGGCCCTCCGCACCCAACTACCTGAGCAACCCCGGTGAGCGCTACCGGATCACGGTTGTGGGTCTGGAAGTGGATCCGGATTTCGTGGTGAAGACGGAAGTAGATGCCGGGGTCGCGCGCGCCACGTTCCTTTCGGAGATGGAGAAACTACGCGCTCGCGCCCATGGCATTGACCGTGAGGCTTTGTACTATGGGGCGCCGTACGCGCTGGAAGTTCTTAGTTCCTCGGGCCTGATGGCGGCGCGGATTCCCACGACGATCCGGCGCAGTCAGGTGGCTCAGATCCGAACGGATGACCCGACTCTTCAGCGGCGCCGGATGGATACGGGGCGGCGGGTGTTCGCACCCAAAGCCCTCGGCAAGCCGGAAGAAGAGCGCGGTCTGGGAGCAGTAAACGCGGAAACACGCCGGGAGCAACGCTAGCGCCGGGGAGGCGCTGGGGTCCGGCGAACTGATAGATGGAGAAACGGCTCAATGAAGGGCTTTTGCGATGCGAGGAGGCATGGATTCATGAGACACAAACGCTGCGACAGCATGCTGTGGCTTGCGGTGGTGATGCTGGTCCCACTGGCGGTGGGGTGCCAGACCACGTCCGGAATCACGGTCATCGACTCGAAGGGGGTCACCCAACAGGTCACCCCGGAGGAGATCGAAG
>JAAEQP010000584.1 GCA_024231375.1 bacterium
GCGATCCGTATCCCTGTCGGACAACTTCGCGTACCGCGCAACCTGATCGAACAGTCTCTCCATAAGTTGCAGCCGTATGTCTCGGAAATCGGGATCGTTCCACAGGTTCTTTATCTCGCCCGGATCGGCGGCGGTGTGATAGAGTTCGCCGCCGTGTTCCGCGTCATAGTAGACCAACCGGAAGTCCCTTGTGCGGACAGCGTGCGCTGGCGGATACGGGTGCCACCAGTCCCATTCGCAAACAGCGAACTCCTTGCCGGGTGAGTCCGCCTCGATAACTGGAAGAACCGATTGGCCTTCGACATGCTCGGGAACGGGAAGAGCGCACAACTCACAGAGCGTCGCGTACAAGTCAACCGATTCGACGATGCCGTCTTTCACCGCGCCTTGCGGACAGCCGGGGTATTTCAGGATGAACGGGATGCGGTGTATGGACTCGTAGATGCCGATGTTCTTGCCGTGGACACCGTGTTCACCGGCGAAATCGCCGTGGTCCGCCGTGTAGACGACAACCGTGTTCTCGAGCTCGCCGCACTGCTTCAGTGCCTCCAGTACCCGGCCGATCTCGCGGTCGATCGCCGTGATCAACGTGTAGTACGCAGCCAGCACCCGCTTGAGGTGATCCTCGGGTTTGCGTTGCCCCAGAAGCGGGCCCCGGACAAGGGCGGGCTTGGACGCGAATTCATGCTCGTAAGCGTCGGCGATGCAATCGGGCAGGACAATGGCATCCGGCTCGTAGAGGTCCGCGTCTTCGGGCGCGGGCGCCAGGTTGGGATGCGGTCGCTCGAAAGACATGTGCACGAAGAACGGGCGGGTGGTGTCACGTTGCTCGAGGAATCCCAGCGTTTCTTGCGCGGTCCAATGCTCGATGGCGTGCTCGTAAGGGAGCCTTCCGATGCCATAGCCCTGGGTGTTGCAGTCGTTCCCCGGCGGGAGTGCGCCGTCTTCATACATGTCGCCGAGGCCGTGGTCAACCAGATACTTGAAGTAGTGGTTGCTCAGCACGTCGTGTCGGTCCGAATCGGCGAGGTCGCAGTAGCGAATGTGCTCGAAGCCGGCATTGTTCCACTTGCGAACCATGTGGGCCTTGCCGATGAGCGCGGTCTGGTA
>JAAEQP010000585.1 GCA_024231375.1 bacterium
AGCGCCCAGCACGCCCGCGACAGCCACGGTCACGCCTGCCAGCGCGTACCACGGCACACGCAAGTGTGGCCGATGCTCGGGCCGCACCAGCCGGCGTACGCGGTCCACCAAGCCGGTGGACCCCTCGTCACCGCCCATGGCGGGATTCAGGGACAGGCGCGCGCCGTGGAGATGGTCGGCCACGGTTGCCAACACATGCGCGTAGGCCGCGCCGTCACCGACCATGGCCGCGGCGTAGGCGTCGCAACAGGCTTCGCGTTCGACGCGGATGCGGCGACCAATCCACCACACGGCCGGGTTGAAGAACAGGAGCGATTCGATGAGGGTCTGGCCAACACTGAACAGGTAGTCATGACGGCGCACGTGGGCCAGTTCGTGGGCCAGGATGGCGCGCACGTGGTCCATGGGCAACCCGGTGACGACCGACACGGGCAGCAGGATGGCCGGATACAACGCCCCTGTCACCACAGGGCCGACGATGTGATCGCCCACAAGCACGGCAACCTCGCGCGTGATGCCCAGGGCTAGGCGCAATTCGTCCATGACCGCCAGGAGCGACTCGTCGGTCACCGGGCGGCATTGCCTGCGCAAGCGGCCCGCGCCGGATAGCATGGTCAGAGCGCGCCCGAGGGCCATCCCGGCGCCCAGGAGCCAGATCGGCGCCAACCATGCCGTCCACGGACTGCTCGTCGGACGCGGCGCGGGCGGCAGACCCACAGGCTTCGCCGTTGAAAGGGTCGTGTTGGGCGATAGCTCTGAAACGGCCTCAGGGGCGAGCGTGGCCTGAACGGCCTGCTCCTCGGCCTCGGGCCACTCGTACGACACGGCCGCCCATGCGCACAAGGTTCCAAAGACGACCAACCCAAGCCCCGCGATGCAGACGCCGTAGCGCAGGTCGGCACGCCACGCCGGAATGCGCCGAAGAATCGCATAGAGGAGCAGGGAGACAAGGGCTCCAATCCACAGTGAATGGGCCAGCGCGGTTACCAGATGGGCCCAGAACGGACCTTGGAACTCGGTCGCTATCGCGCTCATGGGTCTACCTCCCCGCCTTCTTCGTCCAGGAGCTTCCGGATGGCCTCACGCTCGTCGTCTGACACGTCCGTGTCTTCCAGGAGGTGCTGCATGACGGCAGATGGACTACCGCCGAATACGTTGCGCACGAGGCCGCGCAGCATGGGGCCCAGTATCCGTTCGCGGGTGGGTTTCGCGCGGTAGACGTGGGTGCGCCCTTCGCTGCGATGGGCGACCAGGCCCTTGCGTTCCATGCCCTGGAGTACAGACAGGACCGTGGTATAGGCGCGGGTCTTTCCGTCGGGCATGCGCTCATTGACGTCGCGCGCGGTAAGCGGACCGTTTTCCCACAACACGGACAGCACCTGGAGTTCGAGTTCCGATGGACGCTGGACAGGACTCATGTCGGGCCTCCTTTATCTACTATGGACATAGTATATACTATAGCCATAGTAGATCGCAAGAAGAATCTTCACGCGCCGACACGAGGCGGGCGGCGAA
>JAAEQP010000586.1 GCA_024231375.1 bacterium
GGACGACCGCAAAGAAGTCTTTGTGACGGCCAACTACCTGTTAGTTGGTGGCAAGGCTGGCAAGTTGTGGAGAATGTACGTCTCGGACGGCAACCTGTATCACTGGACAGATGAATATGCCACCTTCCGCGACGACGCCGCCTACCTTGGTCCGATGGAGGGAATCGACGGTCTAGCCATTGTCAGCTATTGGCCCGGGTCCGGCACGGAGGGTTCCCTCATTGCACATCACTTGGTCGAGGGCACACTCACGGAAACGAAGCTTAGGGACATTCGTCCGCGAGACAAGGACGAAGATCTCTACAAGCGACTGTTCGAGCGCGGGCCGGATGGCGCTGAGAATCCCAACAAGCCCGCAATCGAGCGAACCCCCTTCGCGGAGTTGGAGAATCTGTGCGCGAAGGACGAAGTCCCCTACCGCAGAGACGAATTGAGCGAGGGTCGGAACCTCCACGGCGTCATCTGTCCTGCCTCGCACGAGTCGCCAACGCGAATCGTACGCTTTGACGCCGGAGACGCCGCTACACCTGACCAAGTCGCACCCGCTACTGTCAGCGAGTTCAGCGATGTGCGCGCGCCGAAACTCAGATGGTTCGGTGATGTGGGCGCGCTTGTGCTGTACGGAGAGGCCGAACCGGGCAATGCCAACAACCCGGAGTGGTATTTCAAGCTGATAAGCAGGTATGGACCCGGACGTATTCTGCACGCCGCCCAAGGCCCGGAATGGGCGAACCCGCGCTTGTTCTACAAGAAGGGGCTCTACTGCTTCGGATTCGTCGATGAGGGCGCGGACGGGACGCGCTCGCTGCGGTTCCTTGACCTTGGAGAGAATGTGGTTGAACGCGTCCGTTGGTCTGACTGGGGGTATACCATGGAACACGAACCTCTGAGCTTCGAGGGCGACGCATGCTTCATCGCGAACGATATCCTCCCGGAACCGGTTCCGTTCGAGAACGCTCCGCCATCCGAATTCCGCGGCTTCGGCGACCGCGTGTCACTCGAGCACCAGTCCAGCCGGTGCCGGGTCTTTCATGTTGTCGAGGGCGAAGGTGCGGAAGAGCGGCACAGCCTTACCGCGCAGGACCGATGGTCAAACAAATGGCGGAAGTGCCCGGTCGTTTCCGAGTGGCGCGAACTGAAGATGTTCGATCCGTGGGCCGCGCTGGCTCTCAGCTCCGGACAGTGGCAGCTCATCAACGTGTCAAAGGGCACCACCGCCCTGGTGCCGCCTGAACCCAGCGACCACGACGTCCGCGTCCTGAACGTCGAGTCCGCCACGGTCTTCCTTCGCGATGGCGACACGCTGTACGGCATCCCGATCACGCCGGACCAGTCAGTGAACTGGGACGCCCGAGAGGCGCTTGTGAAGCATGACGAGGTGAAGGACCTCCAACTCGTGTTCCTCGAACCCGCGAAACGGGGGGAGTGAACCGTTGCCGACTTCGTGAGGGATGCCCAGGCAGGGCACGAAGGCTGTCGCGAAGTCCCGCCAGGGACGATCCGACCTTAGCCCAGTCGTTCACGGCTGGGTATCGACGTCCCTAGACAGGCGTCCCATAGGGACGCTTGAGGCCCTGCTTCGTGACGATTCCGTCGTCCCTGACGGGACTTGCTGGGGGGCTGTGATCCCCCCGCACTGAAGTGCGGGGCAACGACCGGTGCGTCCCTTCGGGACTCTGCGGGCGCGTCGCTTCGCCGGTCACCTCGACGATTCGTCTTCGCCCTCTTCGTCCGGCTCACCCCCGATGGAGGATCGGAGTTCGGCGGCGGCATCGCGCACGAATTGCATGTGCTTGCGCGCGGCGGTGGCCATGAGGATGACGACGATCGCCACGATGGCGAATCCTTGAAGGAGTGCCAAGCCGCTGTCGAACACGTTGTCGACGTTACGGAGAAGCACTCCGGTCACGCCCATGCTGGCCGCAATGAGGTAGATGAAAAGGACGGCTTTGCGCTGAGAGAACCCGATCCACACCAGCCGGTGGGACAGATGGTCGGGCGCGCAGTGCTCGATGACCTCGCGGATGGTGCGCGTTTCTCCGCGCAGAATGCGGGCGATGATGATGTATGCGAAGTCGAATATGGGCACGCCGAGGATTAGCACGGGGATGGTGCAGGACACAATTCGGTTCTCGGTCCATTCGCCCTGAATGCCCATGGCCGCGAGCGTGAATCCCAGGAAGAAGCTGCCGGAATCGCCCATAAAAATGCGGGCGGGTTTGAAGTTGTAGATGAGGAATCCGAGATTGGCCCCGATGAGACCGGCGGCCAGGAGCCCAAACCACGACAGGGAGGTCTCCGTTTCGGCCGCGACATAGGCCCCCACCGCGATGACCAGGTATATGCCCGCGGCAATGCTGGCGACCCCCGAGGCGAGACCGTCCATGTTGTCGATGCCGTTGAAGGCGCTGGTGACGCCCACGATCCACAACATGCCGACAAGAAAATCGAGAGGCGCCCATTTGAATACGTTCAGCTGGACATCGAAGTAGTAGAGAATGCCTGTCACGAGGATGAGTGTCACGAATTTCAGGACAGCGGGAATGCCGCCCTTGAAGTCATCGACAGCCCCGACAACGAGGCAGATGAAACCGCCGATGAGGATACCCTTCATGGGATTGTCGCGGTAATTGGGCAACAGGACGGCAACGGCGAAGGCAATGAAGATCACGATTCCGCCGCCGCGGGGGATCGGTTTCTTGTGGATCTTGTTCTCGGCGACGTGATCGAGCACGCCTATCCTGCGCAACAGGACGATGGCCACCGGCATAGCGAGGGCGGACAAAAGGAAGGCGGTGAATCCCACCTGAATGAACGTCCGTGCCTGAAAGTGCAGTGCTCCGAGCATACGTCCCCTCTATTGGTCAAAGAATCGACGCACCGATTCTACCACATGTGCGACCTGCGGGTCGGTGAGGTTTGGGTAGATGGGCAGCGACAGGAACGTACGGTGCGCTTTGTCCGCACCAGGAAACTCGCCGCCGAGGTGGTGATGCATGGGACGGTACACGGGACGTTTGGCATCGACGGCGCACCCCGCGAGATGGTCCGCCAGTGCGTCGCGCCGGTCTGAGGCGACTACGTAACGGAAGAACACGTGCCCTTCGCGCTCGGGCAACGCCAGCGGCAGATCGCGGAACGCTTCGGAATAGACGGCGGCGATGGCACGCCTGCGTTGCACGAACTCGGGCAGCCGACGAACCTGAACGCGCCCGATAGCGGCGGCAAGGTCGGTCATCTTGTAGTTGTAGCGTTGGATGTAGGAATCCCGGTTGTCGTAATCGCGGCGGTCCCGGGCGTGGCCGGCCACGCCTTCGTCATCGGTGAGGAGCATGCCGCCCTCGCCTGTGGTGATGAGTTTCGTGGCGTAGAACGACGTGATGGCCGCGATGGAGGCGCGTCCCGTGTCGTTGCCCATGGATTGAGCGGTGTCCTCTATCACCAGCGGATGGTCCGGCAGCGGCGCGGGCGCCCCGAACAGATGGGGCACGACGACGCAGGCGGATTCGGCAGGGACGGCATCGGGGTCGAGATTGCCGTCGTCGCGGTTGTCGCAGAGGACCGGCCGCCCGCCGTGCAACCCGATGGCCGTGGCCAAGGCGGCACAGACGTAGGACGGAATCGCAACCGGCGCATCCTGGGGAACACCGACCGCCGACAGGGCCAGGTGGAGGGCGGCGGTTCCGCTGTTGACAGCCACGACGTGGCGGCGTCCGAAGGCCTCGGCGCATTCCGCCTCGAAGGCGGCGACTTCCGCGCCTTGGGCCAGGTGTCCGGACTGGATCACGCGCAGGGCGGCGGCTTCCTCGTCCGGGCCGAGGGTGGGAGCGCTATGGGCTATGATTTCGCTCATGGCTGGGGGCTTTCCCGCCTCTTGTCTTGGAGGCGTTGAAGGCAGGCCGAAGACCCCTCACCCCAACCCTCTCCCGCAGGGAGAGGGAGGAGACAGGGGGCGGCAGAATCGAGATAGTCCGGTCGGTAGTCGTGAGACGGCCTTTGCGGTCGTCCGCGCTCTTGGACGGGGGCTGGGGACGACTGAGCACCCACGGTCACCTCCCATCTCCCACGGTCTCGCCCTTGAGTATGGAGAGGGAATCGGGCCCACAGTTCATCAGCAGATCGACGATGGACAGGTCGGGTACGAAGTCTCCGTGCAGTTGAGGATACCGCGGAGCGTGCCATTGTTGAAGATCGAGCGCGATCCCGGCCTCTTCGAGCTTCCGGGCGTCCAGGTACTGTTCCAACGCGAAGGCGCCGCTGTAGTACCGGGTCCCCCCCACGCTCTTGACCAGGTTGACGAGACGGTCCGTGGCCTCGCCGGGCACGTCCAGATCGGAAGCGCGCACGATGCGTGTTTGGATACCGAGGGTCTGCACAAAGTACTCCAGCATGTGCCAGTTCAGGTCGCCGAGATTCTCCCACTCCGAGACGTAGGTGGCTTCGAGGAACGGCGCATACTCGGCGAAGAAGGGGGCTTTGGAGTAGCTCTGTTCGATGGTGCGCCAGTGTTTCTTGCGCCAAGGCGCCCCGGTTGTAATCTGGACCTCGCGAATCGCCTGCCCCAACTGAACGGTGACGGGCACGGTCAGTGTGTGGGCTCCGGCGGCCGTCTTGATCTTGTTCCGGTTCTGCCAGCCGTTCTTGGAGTAGTCCACCGTGTCCAAGACAATGAACACGTCGCTCCGGAGTATCTTGTCAAAATACCGGAGCCACGGAAGATAGTGCGGCTGATGGATCGCCACGAGCATGCGAGTCTCCCGGTTACTGGCCGGGCGAATCGACGTTGACGGAAAAATCAGCTGAGTTGATGCGTTCAATGGTCTTTTCGTAGACCTGGAGCGCATTGTCCAGCACACTGGCGCGGATGCCGTCCGCCAAATCGTCGGGGACGTCCTGGATGAACGTTGAATACTGCAGGGCCGCTTGGAGAATGGCCCGCTGGACGTTCTCCTGCTCGGACAGGTCGTCTTTGCGCATGGCTTGCCGGCCGTACTGGTTGGCGGCGATGACGATCTCGGCCAGGGCCTCCGCGGCCAGCCCTTTGTGGGCCGCGATGATGGCCTCGGTCCGTGCGCGCAGGATCTCGACCTCGGCCTCGGCCGTCAGTCGACGCAGGGAACGCTGCTTCTTGCGTTCGATGGACCCCAACTGCGTCTGGGCGAGGAACCGGTTGAACCGGTCCATGGACTCGGCGTCCGCCTGTAGGGTCGGCATGGGAACGGAGGTGTCCCCCAGCTTCACGAGCCGTTGCTCGCCGTCCCGGACCACTTCGAGGGCCCCGGCGATCCGCTGCTCGTCCGGAGACAGTTCGCTTGCTTCGTTGTCGCCCATGGAGATCCTCCTTCCAGTACCGCTACGCGCCGCCCGATACGGTGCGCACCATTCGTTTCAACGTCTTCTCGAGTTCCGCCCGGCGTTTGGTCTTTTCGCGATCGTCGAGTGCGAGGTTGTCCAATTCCTCCAGTGACCGCCGGTAAATGGCCACGAGCCCTTGGATGCCGCGCAACGACGAATCGTTGGTCTTCAAATGCCCGTCGACCACGAGTCGGTGCAGGAAGGCCGCTGCCGACGACCGTGCCCGCTCCTCCAGGAGCCTCGCCTTGATCTGGTCGATAGAGATGGCGGTGCGCGCGTTGATGCGACGCAACTCGCCCTCCATCCTGCGAACGTGGGCCACGCGTGCGCGCTCGCCCCGTCCCTTACGCCAGTTGTGCCAGAACCACCCCGCCAAGATCAACAGGGGCAATGCGATAACCACTAACCATGGCAGCCTGCGAACCCACTCGGCCTTGAGATCGGCCTGCTCTCTGAGGTCGCGCACGTGGGCCAAGGCCTTCCACGCCGAAGTCGATGCGGACATGCCTGTGAGCGTCTTGGCGGCCTCCTCGGCCCGAGCATACTCCTTGCGCTCGCAGTAGTGCCATATCACCGCGCCCCACGCCCAATCCGAATCGCCGGATTCCTCGATGCCGCGCCGAAGCCAGGTCTCAGCCTCTTCGTGATCGCCCAACCGAGTCAGCACCACGCCAATCATGGCGGCGCCTTTCGGTTGCTCCAATTGGTCGCGCAGTTGACGGAAGCACTCAAGGGCTTCGCGGTAGTCCTGCGACGCGTAGAGGTAGTAGGCCTGAGCTTCGAGCCGGTTCTCGTAGTCGTGATAGTACTCCGGCTTGTAGTACTGCCGGTCGTAGTCTTCCCCGGCGAGTTCGAAGCAGGTGATGGTCTGCCATTCGCGTTCGCACCCGAGAACCCCGGCAAGAATCGTTGCTGCCATCACGCACTGTACCGATGTCCGCAATCTGGCATGAAGATGATCTCGGCCCGGAAGCGCTGTGCCTTTCCCGCGATCCTTCATCTGTCTCCTGCCCCGTGTCCAATCGCCTGTGTGATGAGGCCGCTTGAGTGTAGCATGATGAGACGGAATCGCAAGTCCGGGTGCGGAGGTCTGGCGGATGGATCGCGGGCTGATGTAAGGAGATACCGTGGACGAGGCAGAGAGAGAGCGCAACGCTCCGTGTGCGTGCGATTCAGGACTGATCGCGTGTCGGCTAGCGTATGTCGGCGTCGAACCACTTCAGAAGGCCCATGACGCCACGCGCCTTCTTCAGCATGGTCGCCTTCAGACCGAGTTCGCGGAGTTTCTCCTTCGCTTCGTGGCGTGAACGCGCCACGACGACTCCCCCCACAAAGGATTTCTCCTCGTCGCCCTCGGCCCGAATGGCATGGTACTCAAAGGTTGGCATTCCACAACCTCCCTCTCCAGTTGCATGGGTATTCTAACAGGAGCGGTTGGGTTTGCCAACTGACTTGTGGGTCAGAAACGGAAGGGCGGCTGCTTAGCCAATATAGCGAAGCGCCACGTAAACGCTTGAAATGATGAGCGTTGCCACCATGAGCGGCATTCCGTATCGCAGAAACTGGCCGTAGGTGATCTGACGGCGGTTGTTCCGGGCGATCTCGACGACAACCACGTTGGCCGCGGTGCCGAACATCGTTCCGTTCCCGCCAAGACACGCCCCCAATGCCAAGGACCACCACAGAGCGTAGCCGATGGTGGATTCGGGCGCGACGCCTTGGGCCGCCATGGAAGGGATGATGGTCTGAATGACGGGTATGAGGGCGGTCACGATGGGGATGGCCCCGATGAAGGCCGAACTGAACCCCGCGAACCACATGACGATCATGCAGGTGAGCAGCAGGCTGTGACCCGTGACCGATAGGGAGAGTGTGGCGATCTTCTCGATAACACCCGTCTCGACGAGACCGGCCACCGTCAGGAACAGGCCGATGAAGAAGAAGAGCGTGGGCCATTCGACGGCATTGAAACCTTCGTCCGGGTCGGCGCGCGTGATCAGCAGCAACAACGCCGCCCCACCCAGCGCGGCCGGCGCCGGGCCCACGTGGAGGATGCCGTGGAGCAGAAACGCGGTGAGGACCATGCCGAGAACGACGAGGCTCTTGACCATGAGGGTCTTGTCGGTGATGGCCCTGGACGGGTTCATTTCCATCACGCGGGCGCGGATATCCGACGATACATGGGCGCTCCTGCGCACGAGAAACACCGCGAGCCCCACGACCAACACCATACACACCGCGACCACCGGGCCGAGGTTCAGGAGGAACTCATTGAATGTCAGCCCCGCCTTGCTGCCGATGAGGATGTTGGGCGGGTCGCCGATAAGGGTCGCGGTGCCGCCGACATTGGCGGACATGACTTCCATGATCAGGTAGGGGACCGGGTTGACCTCCAACTGATCGGCGATGAGAAAGGTGACCGGCGCGATCAACACGATGGTGGTCACGTTGTCGACCAGAGCGGACAGGACGGCCGTGACCACACACAGCAGTATCAGCAGCGGCAAGGGCCGGCCTTTGACGATCTGGGCGAGACGGATGGCGACGTAGCCGAAGAAGCCGCTCTTCGCCAGGAAATGGGAAATCACCATCATGCCCGTGAGCAGGAAGATGACACCGAGATCGATGGCTTCGAACGCCTTCTCCTCGGAGACCACCGAGAGGATGACCATGGCCGTTCCGCCGAGCATGGCGGCGAC
>JAAEQP010000587.1 GCA_024231375.1 bacterium
CAGGACGCATTTTGCGCCCTGGCCTGGGTGCACGCGCACGCGGACGAGTATAACTTTGATACCGGGCGTATCGTGGCCCTGGGACTCGTGTCGGGGGGCAATCTGGCCGCCATGTTGGGGGTGGTGGACGATCCCACGCCGTACATGGAAGGTTGCCCGCACGCACTGCCCGAAGAGAACTGGGTCCAGGGCGTCGCTACCTTTACCGGTCTGTTTGACTTTGCGAACGACGTCTATGGTCGTTACGCCGAGCGCGAGCATTACGTCGATTACCTGGGGGGCGAGTTGGACGAGGTGCCCGAGATATGGTACGAAGCAGCGCCCATAAACCGGGTCAGCGAAAATGACGTCCCGTTCGTACTCATTCACGGCGCGGGGGCTGATGAACGCATCGATTCCGGCGAGTCGGCGCGGTTTCGGAATGCGCTGAAGGAAGCTGACGTGGATGTCAGGCTGTCCATCGTCGACGCGAGTCACATTGTGTTCAGGGAAAGCGTGGCATCTTATCGGGCTGTGGAACCCTTGTTCGACCCGCCGTTAAAGTTTCCCGCGTGTATCGCAAACAGGACCGGAAAGGGACCGTCTCCACTTGTCGGCACGTACACGTCGA
>JAAEQP010000588.1 GCA_024231375.1 bacterium
AAGACAACTGTATCAAGGCGGACCTATCCTGTGCAAGTGTCTGTGAGGGCAGCGAGAGGGGTTCTCTGTGCTCACTGAGGCTTCGGGCACTTCTGTCACGTATCCCAATGCAACCGCACCGTGACCGCAATCGTGCCCTTCGTGCCTTTCTTGACGATGGAAATCCGGTTGTTCGCCTCCCCGAAGATGGTGGGCATGACGTCGACGCTCACGTCGGTGCCTTCAGGCGCTTCGAGCGTGACCGTGCCGCGTTTCCCATGAATGGTGACGGTCTGACCTTCGACGGAACAGGGCAGGTAGGTCTGCCAGTAGAAGGCCGCGCCGTCGCCCTGGGCCACTTCGTAATCGTCGGTGATGGTCATGGTGGCAGGGTCGGGCGAGTCCCATGTGCGTACCCAGCGCTTGTAGAAGGTGTCCCAACCCGGTGTGGCGTCCATCTCGATGTGGAAGGCCGTCTCGTCGCCGTCGCCCACGGGGTCCACATCGCTCAGGATGGGGCTCGTAGGTTTCGGGCGGACGTCCGCGCCTGTCGGCACGAGCATGTTGTGGAGTTGACACTGTTTCGCCAGGATGTGATTGGCGTCGTTGTAGGATTCCGCGCCCAAGTCGACTCCAAATCGGTCGCCAGCGAATTCCAGGACGAAACTGCCGCGGTCTTCGTGTTCGTGGGAATGAGGGGCTTCGCCTTTGTTGCCGATGATGAGCCATTTCACCGGTTCGCCGTCGTGGTCGCGTAGCGACGCCACCATCCGCGTATCGGGCAACCGCACGAAGGCCGGATGCTCTGGGCCTGTCTCG
>JAAEQP010000589.1 GCA_024231375.1 bacterium
AACCGTCCCGAACCGTACATGGAATGCCTTCACTGTGGTCTACGTGCGACCGGCACACACCGGCCCGCGACTCCCGTAGCCTGACAGATCGCGTGCCGCCATGGCAAGTCGCGGTTGCCGTCAAGGCTGTGGTATCCTCCGCGGATTCATCTTCCGTTCCTCAGCAAGCAAGGATTCATGACGCACATGCGATCAGACCCTACAAGACCTCCCGCGATGACCGACAGGGCGCTGGACCTGGCGCAGGTCCGGCAACGGGCCGAAGAACTGGACGAGGAGGGCCTCGACTGCGCCCAGACCGTCGTGCGCGTGTTCCTCGAGAACGGCGTGGTCCAAGGTGTCGACAAGGACACCATGATGGTGCTGGCCACGGGCTTGGGGAATGGCTTGGGCGCGATGAAGGGCAACTGCGGCGCATTGCTGGGCGCCTGCCTCGTGTTGAACGCGGTGTTCGGACGCTACGTGCCGGATACGAAGGGCATGTACAAAATCACGGGCCAGTTCTCCCGGCAATTCCTGCGACGATTCGGAAGCTTGACCTGCCGGGAACTGCTAAACTCGTCCAGCCTGTCTTGCGGACAGAAGACCGCCGAAACCGCCGTGTTGCTGGCCCAGTTCATCGAGAACGAATTGCCCAGCCACGCGCGCTGACACGTGCCGCTCCCGGCGCGTATGTATAGACACCCGCGCTTCCGGCGGGCATAGACACCCGCCGCCCTCGGCGGGCATAATCGGCCAAGAACCATAGCAAGCAACGTGCAGGGGGTGAGCCATGCGTATCGTAAGCCCAATCGTGGGGATGACACTGTGCCTGATGACATTGGCGGCGGGCGCACAAACCACCTTTTACGTGGCGCCGGACGGGGATGACGCCGCGGCCGGAACAGAAGCGCAGCCCTTCCGCACGCTCCCGCGAGCCCAACAGGCCGCGCGCCAGGTGCATGCGTCCGGTCAGGCGGTACACGTAATCCTTCGGCAGGGCGACTACGTTCTTGACGAGCCCTTGGTCTTCACGCAGGAAGACTCCTCCGAAAACGCACACGCACTCTACATGGCGTCCCCCGGTGAAACGCCGCGCCTACTTGGCGGCCGGCACGTGACCGAATTCGTTCCCATCACCGACCCCGCCGTCCTGAAGCGCATTCCGGAACAGGCCCGCGCCAAGGTGCTGGTGGCGGATCTCCGCGCCCAAGGCATTTCCGGTCACGGCGACATGACCATGCGCGGGTTCCCGCAACCCATACTTCCCGCGCCCATGGAACTGTTCTTCGATGGCGAACCCATGACCATTGCCCGTTGGCCCAACGACGGGTTCGTGAAGACGGGCCCCATCGTGGAACGCGGCTCCGTACCGCGCGAGGGCGACGAATCGAACCGCGCCGGCACCTTCACCTACCTCGACGACCGCGTGGCTCGATGGGCCGAAGCCGACGACGTATGGATGTTCGGGTACTGGTGCTGGGATTGGGCCGACGAATCCATCGGCGTCCGGACCATCGACACGGAGAAGCGCACGGTCACCCTCGACGCACCCCACCACTACGGGTTGAAGGAAGGCATGCGGTACTACGCCTTCAACCTGATCGAAGAGATCGACCAACCCGGCGAGTACTACGTCGACCGCGCCGCGGGACGCTTGTATTTCTGGCCGCCGACGTCCATCGAAGACGGCGAAGCCCTGGTGTCCACTCTCGAAACACCCATGGTGGTGATGGACAACGCCCAGTACGTGGAGATGCGCGGTCTGACATTGGAATGCACGCGCGGCACGGCGGTCCGAATCCTCGGAGGCGAGGGCTGCGCCTTGAGCCAATGCATCATCCGCAACGTGGGCAACGTGGGCGTCATTTTCGGGCTCGGAGCGAATGACGAGGACGTCGTGGGCCTGTTGGGATGCAGCGTGTTCTCACGCAGCTACCAGGACACGGCCTGGAACCGAAACGCCGGCACAGAACACCGCGTCGAGTTTTGCGAACTCTATAACCTCGGCGAAGGCGGCATCATCCTCGGCGGCGGCGACCGGGTCACCCTCACCCGAGGCGACAATGCAGCGATCTCCAACACCGTCCACAACTACAGTCGGTCGGTGACCACCAACCGTCCCGCCGTATGGGTGGACGGATGCGGCAATTTCGTGGACAACAACCGCATCTACGACGCGCCTCACACGGCCATCATGTTCTGGGGCAACGACCATTCCGTCCAATGGAACGAAGTGTACGACGTGTGCAAGGAGACCGGCGACGTGGGCGCCATCTACACGGGCCGCGACTGGACCATGCGCGGCAACGAGGTCAGCCACAACTTCCTGCACGACATTCACGGCCCGGGCCACGGCGGCGCCCAGGGCATCTACCTTGACGATCTCGCCAGCGGCACGACCTGCCGGAGCAACCTTCTCATCAATGTGGCGCGGGGGTTCCTCATCGGCGGCGGGCGCGACAACATCGCCGAATGCAACATCCTGGTCGATTGCGATCAGGCCGTGAGCCTGGATGCGCGCGGATTGGGGTGGCTCAAGCCGGACGGCGACCGCGCCGAGAACATCTACAAGAAACGCC
>JAAEQP010000590.1 GCA_024231375.1 bacterium
ACTGGTCACCGAGGGCCGTGTCGTGCGGCTGGGGGTACTGGTCACCGAGGGCCGTGTCGTGCGGCTGGGGGTACTGGTCACCGAGGGCCGTGTCGTGCGGCTGGGGGTACTGGTCACCGAGGGCCGTGTCGTGCGACTGGGCTCGGACACGTTCGGCGCGGTGCTTCTCGTGCGGCTCGACGTCCTCGGACTCACGCTGGTCCGTGTGGTCCGGCTGGGTGCGGACGCACTCGGCGTCGTACTCCTGCCACGCACCGACGGGGTACTCGAACCCCGCGAAGTCCGAGCAGTCCGGTTGGTAGACGACGAACTCCCGGTCCGCGACGTGGGGCTAGTGCTCCGCAACGACCTCACGCCCCGCGATTCGATGGAACTCACGGCCGGCGATGCGCCCCGTTCGACCCTGCGCACGGAGGCGTAGGTATTCAGTCGTGCTTCGGGGTTCACCGAGACGGAACGCACCCGGGCGCTCCGCGCTGCGGAGGTGAAGGGCGTCCGCAGTCCGCGGCTGCCCGTGTTGCGGACCGTCGTGAACTGCTCGCGTCCTCTCGAGGACTCCAGCGTGGCGACGCGTGAAGTGGCGTGGGCGCTTCGGGAACCGTAGGTGGACGGTCCGCGGATCACGCGCCGGGGCGAGTACTCGCGCACCAGGTCCGGCGATCCGAAGATGGGCAGTTGGGGGCGCTGGTAACCCGAAGAATAGATGTCCCAGATGCCGATCTGCGTGTGCGGAACGCCTGTCACGATCGTCGGTGTGCATGCGTAGACCGAGCACGGGCCAAGGTAGAGGTCGTTGGCCAGGCACGCCGTGGACGAGTACACCGAGAAGCGGATGCCGCCGACGGAGAAGGTAGCTCCTGTCACCACGCACGGGCGGTCGTAGATGTCCAGCGGGCTCCACACGAAGTTGGACCCGTAACGCGCGCTGGCGACCCACGCAGGGCCCCATGTGTCGCGGTACGTCCAGATCCAACCGTGCCTGGCGTGATTTCGCCACCGGCCATAGTGGCTCGTGACGTAGCTGAAGGGATAGTTGCCGATCCACGTATACCCGTATGCGGGGACGTAGCTCCAGTGGCCGTGGCGATAGGGGACGTAATCGACCACCGCCGTCGGCTGCCAGTAGGGTTCGCTGTCCACGTAAACCCAGTTGCCATGAGGCGTCAGATCGGCGTAGCCCACAGGCACCTCTTTGACCACCGTCTGAGACGGGAAGGGGTCGTTGCCCAGGGCAAGCAGCTTGGCGCGTTGCCGGTTCCAGGTGTCGAACTCGTCCTCGGCGTTCCGGTCGAAGGGCAACGGAGTGGACGGCAGGAATCCCGGATCGACGAACGTGCGTTTGCCTTCACGTACCGTCACCGGACGGCCAATGTCCGTGTGGACCTTGGCGCGCCCCCACCGGACCGAGACCGTGGTGGCGCCTTCGCCCACGACATCGACACGGACCAACGAGTCTTTCTCAATTTCGACGGAGCAGGCCGGCGTCTGCAACCGAATCTCGCCCGAACTGCGCTTGACGCGGTGTACATAGAATGCGCCCGTCCAGCCGTTGAAGAGCATGTCGCGGCCGAGCTGCGACACCTCCAGCTTGCTGCCGTCGGCCATACGCACGAACGTACCGCCGTTCAACTCCAGTTCCAGGCTCGCCCCGTTGTCCGCCCACAGGATGTCGCCGGGCAGGATGAGCGTATTCAGCGTGGCGAAGCTCCAATCGTCGTCGTCCGTGCCCATCACGAGCGCGCCGCCGCTTTCGAAGCTCACGCGGGCGTGCATCATGGAATCCGCCGCGGCCCCGGTTGGGTAGGCGGCCGCAACCAGCACTGCCAGGATTGGGGTGACCATCGATGTGAAGAATTTCGTTCTCATGGCTCTTCTCCCGCGCTTTGGCGTTTCGGCGTCTGCAATACCAGACGAGAAGAGCCTTGGTTGCATTCAAACTGAAAGAGAAGGAGAGGGGGGAGGAAGTTGAAGACCTGCGGTCGCGGGAGTGGCGCGGTCAGGAGACCACGCCACAGCGGGGATGCATCTCCTTTCCGGAAAGCATGTTACGAGCGGGATCGGTAGGGCGTGTCGAGGACGGCCCTTGGCCGCGCGGGCATACGCACCAATCTTCAGCAACGGAGTCAGGCCGGTATCACTCCTCGCTGGATTCGCCGACCAAACCCTCGCTCTTGGCCACGGCGTAGGTACACACCAGGTCGCCCGTCACGTTGTTCATGGTCTCGAACATGTCGAGGATCGGGTTGATGCCCAGCGCCAAGGCCACGATCACCGCGATCTGGTCGCTACTCAACCCCATGGTGCCCAGGATGATGAACAGCAACATCAGACTGCCGCCGGGCACGCCGCCCGCGCCGATGGACGCCAGCACCGTCGTCAACACGAGTACCACCAGCTTCGCGGCAGTCAGATGAATGCCGAACATGCTGGCCGCGAGGATGGCGAACATGGGCAGATGCACGCACACGCCGTCCATGTTGATGGTCGCGCCGAGGGGCAGACTGAAACTGGCCAGCTCGCGGCGGACCTTCAACTCATCGGTGGCGGTGACGATGGATACCGGCAAGGTGGCCGCGCTGCTCCGCGTGATGAACGCCATGATCATGGCTTCGCGGATGCGCTTGAAGATGACAAAGGGGCTTTCGCCCGTCAGCAGCTTCAACAGCAGCGAATACACCACGAAGATCATCACCAGAATGCCAAACACCACACCCAAGGTCACCCGGACGTAGGGGCCCACAATGCTGGGGCCGTACAGGCCGAAATTCATGATGGATAGCGCCAACACGCCGATGGGGGAGTACTCCAGAATCCATTCCACCAACTTGAACATCACGTCGCGGCAGGCCTTCATGAAGTCCTCGAGCATGCCTAGCCGTGCTCTGGTCCGTTCGTTGTCAGCGGATTCCTTGGATACATGAATCGCGAGTCCGAAGAGGATGGAGAACACGATGATGGCCAGGAAATTGCCCGATGCCAGGCTTTGGAAGGGGTTCTTGAACAGGTTACGCACGATCTGTGTGAGCGTGCCACCCGATTCCGCCTGCTCAGCCAGCGCTTCGGCTTCCCCGCCCATAGCGTTCGCCATGGTTTCCCAGCCGGCCAGGTCCTCACCCGCGCCGGGTTTGAACAGCAGGGCCAAAGCCACACCCACCAGCGCCGCCAACACCGAACATCCGAGATACCACCCGATTGTCTTCACGCCGACCCGTCCGAACTTGCCCAAGGGCAGACTCGATGCGCCTACCACCAGCGAGAAGAAGATGACCGGTATGACGAGCATCTTGAGCATGTCGACGAACACCACGCCGAACGGCGAGATGTAGGGAATGACGCGTGCCGCCACGGGCTCGCCCGTACTCGTCGACGCATACCACAACACGCCGCCAATGGCCGAACCCATTAAGAAACACACAATAATGCGGAGAATGAGCGACGTGCCGATGTACCAAGCAAACAGCTTCTTCATAGTCGTGTCACCTTGTCAGAACCGCGACGGAACCCCCGTTCCGCCAAGTATCCCGACAACGGGCCGTGAATGCAACAAGCGGACCCCGGTCAGACGCCCCTGCCGCGCGGGCGCCACAACATGGCGAGGGCCGCGACGCCACAGACCAGCGCGCCTGCCGAATAGATGGCTTGCAAGGGGACGGGCGGGATGGTGAGGGGGCCCAGGCGCACTCCGTCCATCGCGATCCATGCCAGCAGCGGTCCGGCTGCGGATCCCACGTCGCATGCCGTCACGAACTGCGACAGATACCGGTTTCTGTTCGCGGGGGGGACGGCCAGCGACGCTTCGGCGTGGAGGGACACGCCCGCGGTGGTCACGCTGAAGAAGAAGCAGCACACGCCCGCGACCAAGACGACAGGCGGCAATGCCAGTTCCGACGCAAGCAGCATCAACCCGCCCACCACGAAGGCGAAACCCGCGACGCGCCGACGTCCCCACCGGTCCGACACCATGCCGGCCACGGGCGCAAGTACTGTGTCGACGCACCATCGGAGTCCAAGGATCGCGCCGGTCAAGCTGGCCACGCCGCAGGAGATGCCAAATACGGTCACGCGGTCGCCAAACCGTTCGAGCAACATGCTGCCCAAGGTGGAGAGCACAATCCCGCCGCCCACCAGACCTACCGCGAAGCCGCCCGTCATGAGGGCCAACGTCCCTTTCGCACGGTGCGGCGGTGGTGCGTCGCGCGGCGTAGATGAGTTGGCCGGTGCGGCAGGAATCGCTCCACGGTCGGGGTGGCGGCGTTGCGAGAGCCACGCCAGCACAATCGCGACAGACGAAATCGCTGCCAGGATGAAGGCTGTTCCACGGAATCCCACCGTGTCGGACAGCACACCACCCAGGACCGCGCCTGCGAACGCTCCCGCTCGCGCGATGCCGCCCACGAACCCCATCGCCGCGCCCAGACGCGCAGAACGCGCATGCCGCACTGCGGTCTGGAGGTATCCCAACCGAATGAACGACCAACAGACACCCCACGAGACCCGCGCCGCGAGCAGGATCAGGAACGTGTTGGTCAGTCCGTAGACGGCCGTGGCGCAGGCGCCCACCAGCATGGCCAGTACGAAAGGGCCTGACACGCCGTAGCGGTCGGCCATGGCCCCCGCGAATGGGTTCGATCCGAACCGCACCACGCGGTTGGCCGACAGGAGCACACCCACCTGCTTCCGCGTCAGCCCCAGTTCTCCGTAGTGCGACGGCAACACTGCATAGAGGAACATGTCGCCCAGTAGACTGAACGCGGCCGCCATCGCCGCAAGAATATGTGGCGGAAGCGGACGGCGCTTCGGTCTCGAACTGGTGGTCGTGGCAGACACAAGGAGACTCTAACAGAGGGAAAGGAGGGATGGAAATCTCGGCCGGACCCTCACCTGTGTCCTCTCCCAGAGGGAGAGGATCGGAGAATGCGTGACGCGTGGGCACCGGGCCACGCGCTCGGCCGTGTGTTACCCATGTCCCCGGTTTGTACCCTCAACGGACCCCGGAGACCCGTCCACTCCGCTCCGTTGACTGCGCATCCCAACGGGCCTACACTACGCGTCACCAAATCACCGATAAATGCGGAGGTCCATGCGATGAGATTCTTGTGTGCCGGAGCGGTTGTCGTTTGTTGCGCTTTGGGAGCTGCGTCGCAGGGCGTGGACCTGGCCGCCCTCGACGGGTGGGACATCGTAGTGGACACCAAAGCGAGTCCCAGCGAGGCCAATGCAGGACGCCAGTTCCAACACTTCCTGGAGAGGGCAGGTGGCGGCCGGTTGCCCATCGTGGCCGAGGTGGACCGGCCGAACCGGCATGTGTTCATCGGCAGGGGCGAAGCCATGCAAGCCAATCCCGCGGGCTTCGATGTATCCGATTTCGGCGAGGAAGATCTGCGCATCGTCATCGGCGGAGACACGATTGTCATCGCGGGAGGCCGCCCGCGCGGTACGCTCTACGGTGTGTACACGTTTCTGGAGGACTACCTGGGCGTCCGGTTCCTGACCCACGACCACATCCACGTGCCCCCGGTGGGCGTATGGCGCGCGGTCGGGCCCGTGGACCGGTTCTATCACCCGCCCCTTGCCTCCCGCTGGAGCTTCTACGCGGAAACCAACCGGCACTCCGTGTTCGCGTCGCAGAACCGGACGAATACAGTGCCGACCGAACCGGAACTCGGCGCCAAGACCACCTTGGAGAACATCAACCACACGTTCCTGTTCCTGATGCCCTCCCAGGCGTACGGCAAGGCTCATCCCGAGTACTATGCGATGGTTGACGGGAAACGCATTGCCCATGTGGACAACGACTCCTACAAGACCCAGTTGTGTCTGACGAATCCGGACGTGTTGCGCATCATGACGGACAAGGTGTTGGCCCAGTTGCGCGCCAATCCGGATAGGAAGAACGTGTCGGTCAGTCAGAACGACAATCAGGTCTACTGCACGTGTCCGAAGTGCGCGGCCATCGACGAACGCGAAGGCACGCCCATGGGGTCCCTGCTCACGTTCGTAAACGCCATCGCCGAGGAAGTGTCCACGGAATTCCCGGACGCGCTGGTGGGCACGTTGGCCTACCAATACTCGCGCGAAGCACCGGAACACCTGAAACCCCATCCCAACGTACAGATTCAGTTGTGCAGCATCGAATGCTGCATGTTCCACGCCATTGACGATCCTGATTGCGCCCAGAACGTGGAATTCTGCCGGGATCTGGCCGAGTGGGGCGCGATTTGCAGCAACGTGTCCATCTGGAACTACAACACCAATTTCGGCAACTACCTGCTCCCCTGTCCGAACCTGCGATCCATCGGTCCCAATATCCGGTACTTCGTCGACAACGGCGCCATGGGCGTCTTCATGCAGGCGGTGTACAACACGACGGGCGGCGAACTGTCCGACCTTCGCAATTACGTCATCGCCAACCTGCTGTGGGACCCCAACAAGAGCGGCGAGACCCTGATAGACGAGTTCCTGCGGCTGCACTACGGCCCCGCCGCTCCGCCCATTCGCCAATTCATCAACCTGGTTCACGACAACGCGCGCGACAAGAACTGCCATAGCAAAGGCTGCGGCGGTTCGGCGGAAATGTTTGGCATCGACGAGCACATCGCTCAAACGGGCATGGACGCCTTTGTCGAAGCGCTTGAACTCGCCGGCGACGACCCATTCCTGCGCGCACGCGTTGAGAAGGCTTCGTTGTGCGCCTATCGAGCCGCCTTGGAGCCCTATTTTGCGCTCGACCCCAAGAGCCTGGCCGATTCGGAATTCATTGCGCGCATGCTGCCGTTGCGTGAGCAGTTTCTTGCGCTTTGCGAGAAGTACGGTGTCGAGAAACTGACCGAAGGCGGCACGGTCGAGGCATTCAAGACCTACACGCCCCCGGTTGCCGCGTTGACCGGACGCCGCGTGGTTCAACTTCCCGAACGCTGGCGGTTCAAGACGGATCCCAAGAACGTCGGCGAAGGCGAAGCCTGGTTCAAGCAGACGCCGGACGAAAGTTGGGAGACCCTGTCCATTCATCAACCTTGGGAGTTTCAAGGCCACGATTCCTACGATGGCTACGCGTGGTACACGGTCGAGATGGTCGTGCCCGAGGTGGCCGAGAGGACCTTGTGGATCCTGTTCGGCGCCGTGGACGAGACCTTCGATCTGTGGATCGACGGTGAGCGAGCCGGCGAAAGCAAGGGCGCGGGGATCGCGTTGTGGGACAAACCCGTGGCCATCGACATCACCGACAAATGCACGCCCGGCGAGAAGGCTCGGTTCACCATGCGCGTCCACGACGCGGGCTACGCAGGCGGTATCTGGAAGCCCGTGTGGCTCACCGCGAGCGACTGAGGAGTTCCTTTCATGACCGCGACTTCGCTCCTGTACTTCCTGGGCGCATCGGTGGCCCTGACGCTGGCGCCGGGGCCGGACAACGTGTTTGTAGTGACCCAGGGCCTGTCGCGTGGACGCAAGGCGGCGATGGTGACGGCCCTCGGCATGTGCAGTGGGATCAGCGTGCATACTACGGCCGCGGCCCTCGGCGTATCGGCCGTGTTCTACTCGTCGGCTTTGGCGTTCCAGGTGGTGAAGTACGCGGGCGCGGCGTATCTGATCTACCTGGCGTACAGGGCCATTCGCGAACACCGCGCCCTCGTAGAACAGGACCCGGCCCACGCCATCAGCGGATTCGGCCTGTTCAAGCGCGGATTTCTCATGAACGTCCTCAATCCGAAGGTGGCCATGTTCTTCCTGGCGTTTCTGCCTCAGTTCACAAGCGAAGAACACGGAAACGTGACCTTCCAAATGATCGTGCTGGGGCTTATCTTCATGGCCCAAGGCGTGGTGCTGTTCACCGCCATCGGATTCTTCTCAGGTAGCCTGGGCGATCTCGTGCTGAAACGGCCCACGGTGGCGAAGTGCTTCTCGTGGCTGTCGGCCGGCATCTTCGCATCCTTGGGGCTCAAACTGGCCCTGGCGCAACGGTAAACGCAACAGGATTGCGCGATTCGTCCCGTTTGATCGCACGGCGACTCACGAAAGCGGGGACTGTACCAAGCAAGTCTTCGAGCGAGACGGGACTGTGGAGCCGTTGAAAAAGTCACATGTCCACCAGAAC
>JAAEQP010000591.1 GCA_024231375.1 bacterium
CTCACATCGCCCGAATCGAAGGTCGGCGTAACCGATTCGTCGAAGGCCACCTCGAACTGCACCTCGTCCGTACCTGTGGGCGCGGCGGCCAACAGAGAAATCACTGCCGTGGGTGCTTCTCCCAGTCCCGAAAATGCGGCACTATTGTATGCAGGATCGACATGGTTCATGGCCAGGTCTGTTGGGCCGGCACCATCCGTCTCGATATGGACCGTATACGCTGCTCCATCGCTCATCTCGTTCACAGGCAGGTCTATCGTGGACTCGTCGACAAGCACAACGGACGTTGCCGTCAGTGCCACGTTGCCCGTGAAGGTGTAGTTCGCAACATCGACCAGCGCCGCGTCATCCGTCATGTACTCATCGAACGCTACGCGGATAGTCGAGATGTCCATGGCGGTTGCTGAACTGACTTTCGGCAGAGCGGTATCGGGGAAGACCGAGAACAGGATGTCGTGATCGCTGCCGATCCCTTCACCGATGTTCGGCTCCAAGGACTGCCACACCGTCACCCAGTGGTTCGAGCGGTCGGTTGCCACCCACGGGACGTCGTCATTTCCCGAATCGAGCGTGGCGTTGTAGTTCAACAGGCCCGGGTCCGTCCAGGTGATACCGCCATCGTTGGAGCGCGCTACGAAGATATCGGTGTCGTTCTTACTCGCGCCGGATAGATTCTCCGTAGATGCCCACACCGTGACCCAGTCACCCACAGCACCCGCTGCTATGTGGGGGTTCCAGTCCATCCCCACGTCTACCGTGCCGTTGGTTTTTAAAAGCGCTGGGGCGGACCAAGTTGCCCCGCCATCCGTCGAGCGTGCCACAATGATGTCAAGGTCAAACATGGTCTCACCCCCCAAAAGCCCGTCCGATCCCCACCACACCGTGACCCACGTACCAGCGCCATCGTTCGCCAGCTGTGGATGGCTTTCGGGCCACTCCTCCGTTGTTCCGTAGTCGCTCAGGAGGATCGGCGCCGTCCAACTGGCGCCGTTGTCTGTCGAGCACGCCACGAATACGTCATAGTCGCTGGATCCCACCTCCGCGACCCATACAGTCACCCAATTGCCGGCGCCATCCGTCGATATTTGCTGCCAGAGGTCATCCGCGAAACCGTCGGCGGTGGCGTTGGCATTCAATAGGGCGGGCGCCGTCCAGGTGGCGCCGTTGTCTGTCGAGCGCGACACGAATAGGTCATCGTCCGTGCCGGCCCCGAGAAGGTTCTCGTCGGAATTCCATACGGCGACCCAGTGGCCCAGACCATCCGTCGCCACCCGTGGGGCTCCGTCATCCTCCGTGTCGGTCGAGGCGTTTGTATTCAATGGAACCGGCGCTGTCCAGGTCACGCCGTTGTCCGTCGAGCGCGCCACCAAGATGTCAAAGTCCGTGCCCGCGCTGGAAACGTCCTCGCGGGATTCCCACGCCGCTACCCAGTGCCCCAGGCCGTCCGTCGCTACCTGCGGACTACCGTCGTGCTCTGAGTCGGTGAGGGCGTTTGTATTCAACGGAACGGATGCCGTCCAGGTCATGCCGTTGTCTGCCGAGCGCGCCACGAAGATGTCAGAATCCGTGCCTGTGCCGGCAAGATCATCATAGGAATACCACACCCCTACCCAGTGGCCCAAGCCGTCCGTCGTCACCTGCGGGCTCCAGTCAGCCCCCGAGTCGCTCGTGGCGTTGGTGTTGAGCGCGCCCGGAGGCGTCCAGACCATTTGCGCTGAGGAGGTCTGCCCAATGAGCAGCACAGTGCAAAGGCACAGGGCTACCCGCGACATGGCAGAGTGGAGTCGAGCCCCGTCTTGATTTCGCGCTATAGTTCGAGATTCCGCGCCTTGACACAGTTCACGTCTTCTGCTCTGGTAAGTCATGTTCCCACCCACCCCTGTTTCGATGGTTTGCGTACGCCTGCGGCCACTCACTCGCTTCACATAATAGTAGAGCATGAAGCGCATTGGAGTCAAGAGCAGGACCGCGGATTCGCTTGGAGAAACCGGCACATCGGTTACGAACCATGGGGGCGTTCGGGCATGGTGGGCGGCGCACACCTGCGATCGGCAGCAAGATGGCTGTGGCTGTACGGCTGGGCCGTCGAGGCTATTTGGCCAGCGTCTCTCCGTCGGGGCCTTCGTACTTTTGGCCGGGGGAAAGGGTCTTGATGCGTGCCTCGAAGAAGGATTGCTGGACTGCGGAGAGTGAGCGGGGCGGGAATTTGCTCGCTTTGCGGAGGCCTTCGTAGAGGGTCCACCGGTTCTCGTTCTCGTTCATGACGAGCAGGGCGTTTCGGTTGCGTTCTTGGCGGGTGGTGGCCTGTTTGTAGGCCTTTGTTCGTAGTGTGGCCACGAGCCCTGAGCTTAGCTCCCACGCGTGCCCCGCGTCGAGGAGTGCGCTGAGCAATTCCGCGCGGGCCGCGCGCATTTTGATGGCTTGGCGCATCTCGGGCGTGTTCACTACGACGCCGCCGCGGTCCGCGATATCGGGTTCGCGGTTGCCGGCTTTCACGGCCGTCTCGATTTCCGATACCGCTTCGGCGAGGGTTTCTTGCGGAACCTCGCCGTAGTCTGGGGCCATGCGGACAAAGGGATTGCTGCGAGTACAGCCGGCCGCGACCGCCAGGGCCAGCGCCACCAGGAGAATTGAAGCTATCCCAAAACCTTGAGCGCGCGGCTTCGGCGAAAGCAGGCAAGATGCCTGCACCACAAAACACGTATCGTTTGTTGTGGTGCAGGCTTCCAGCCTGCATCCGGTAGCGGTCTTAGGATAGCTTCTACGCTTCTTCATGGTTTCTTACCTCGTGCGGTGACGGAGTCTAGGACTCGTCTTCCGTCTCAGGTCCGACGACCTTGTTTTTGCCCGTCCGCTTCGCCCGGTAGAGGGCTTGGTCGGCTTCCC
>JAAEQP010000592.1 GCA_024231375.1 bacterium
ACCACGAGTAGCGGCGCCATCCTGCCGCCGAATGGAACTGCCGTTCCTTCAGCACCGCGAGGTGGTCGTCACCAAGAGTAGCGGCGCCATCCTGCCGCCGAATGGAACTGCCGTTCCTTCAGCACCGCGAGGTGGTCGTCACAACATGGCCCAGATGCAACGATGTATTTCAAGCGGCCCCGCCCACCTCATCACGGGTTCAACTCAATCGGCGCAGAATCGCTCGCCTCGGCGGTCACCGACTTGCCCTCCAGGCGAATCGACCGAGCCTTCACGCTACCAACGTTCTCTTCCACTCCCTTCTCCGTGAGAACGCGGTTTCCCGCATCCTCCAAACGATTCAGTTCCGCCACCGGCACACGGAATTCCACGCGCTCCGATGTCACGAGAGCGTCGTCCGCCTCAATCCGCACAGAACCGTCCAGACGCACAGTCAGTTCGCCGTCCGTGATGGCGGCGAAGTAGATCTTCAGGGCGGACATTCGGCAGTCCTTCATTTCGATAGCCGCGTTTCCAGACAATTGGATCGCCAACGAACCATCCTTGTCGACGTTGAATATGACATGCTCCGCTGTTCCGCGGATCTTACCGGCTGAGATCGTGCAGACGCCCTTGGAGGCATCGATACGGATCGGACCGATACGCTTCTTGTCCGCGCGGCAGTTCGCGGCGA
>JAAEQP010000593.1 GCA_024231375.1 bacterium
AGATGAAGGCGTCGATGCCGTGGTCAGCGGCCGCGTCAATCTTCTTTGCCATGGCGGCCGGGTCTGATTCGTCTTCGTATCCCCACAAGGGTACGTTGGGCTGATGATGTCCGTCGAAACGTGGCTTCGCGGCCTTCACCAACTCCCACTCGTCCCACCCCTCACCGTGAATCTTGGCGTTGCGAGCATCGGGATGGTAGTTGGGGAAGTAGTAGCAGGCCACGGTGCATTCCGGATCGCCGTTGATGTCATCGCCATGTGCCTTGCCCGCAACGCCGGGCTCAGGCGCTTCAAACTGGTACGTGCCCGACCCTACCTCGAAGGTCACCGTGCCGTCCCGCTGTTCGACGGATACCAAGCCTTCGGCCCCGGTCGCGGGCTTGCCGGATTCGGTCACCTCACTCGCTGACAACGCGGGCACTGAGACACGGGCCATGGTGTTGGCGGGTACGGTCACGTCGAGATGGAACCGGCCGTTCTCAATGCGCCACGACGAGGCAATGCGACCGTTGATACAGTCGTAGGACGCGCTGGCAGACGTGATGCCGTGGCCACCGGGGTTCGGGGCGATTCGGATGCGTTTGAACCCGGGGCCTTCGGTGTCGATGCCAACCATAGACGCGAACATCCATTCGCACACCGAGCCGAACGCGTAATGGCTGAACGAATTCATGCCGGGATCGTGGATGCCGTCCTCCTTGGTATAGCTGTTCCAGCGTTCCCAGATGGACGTGGCGCCGTTGACGACCGAGTAGCCCCACGAGGGGAAAGTGCTGTTGGTGAGGAGCCGGTACGCTACGTCGTTGTAACCAAACCGCGACAGCACCGGCAAGGCGTGCTTCACGCCCAGGAACCCGGTTGCCAAATGCCAGTCGTTGTCGCGAATGAGTTCAACCAGCCGCGCGGCCGCCGTGGGCCGTACGCCCTCGGGCAGGAGGTCCATGTACAAGGCCAGGGCGTAGGCGGTCTGGAAGTCTTCGGTGAGGGTGCCTTCGGGCGTCACATACTTGGCCACGATGGCATCGCGGACGTTAGTAAAGAGGGCGTCGTATCGGGCAGCGTCATCCGCGCGACCGATGGCCGCAGCCATTTCAGCCATGAGTTTGGCGTCGTAGGCGTAGTAGCAGCTTGCGATGTAGTCGTTGGATGCCGTCTTGCCGACCGACAACCAGTCGCCCCACATGTGATGCACAGGCGACCGCAGGTTGTCCTCGCTGGTCTCGGTGAGGTAGTCCAGGAACCGCGCCATGGCGTCGTAGTGCCGTTCGATGACGCGGGTGTCACCGTAGACCGTGTAGATGGTGTAGGGACAGATGATGCCGGCGTCCATCCAGGCCGGGGACGGCTCGCACTGCAGATAGGGCAACGGCGCGAAATCAGGGTACGCGCCGTAGGGCCGTATGGCATCCTCCAGATCGACCAGCCATTTCTTGAAGAAGGCCGCCACATCACGGTTGTACGTGGCCGACCGCACGTAGATCTGGGCGTCGCCGGTCCATCCCAGGCGCTCGTCGCGCTGCGGGCAATCGGTGGGCACCTCCACGAAGTTGGCGCGTTGGGTCCACGTGATGTTGCGGTAGAGTTGGTTCACCATGTCGTCCGAGCACTCGAAGGACCCGGCAAGCGGCGTTTCGGACCCGAGTACGATACCCGTGATGGCGTCAAGGCCCGGCGTGCCCGGATACCCCGTTACTTCGACATATTGAAACCCGTGGTACGTGAACGACGGCTGCCACGTCTCGACGCCGCCACCTTTGCAGACGTATGCGTCGATGGCGCGCGCCTTGCGCAGGTTCTCGGTCATGAGGGTCCCATCGCCGTGCAGCATTTCGCCGAACCGAAGCGTAATCCGCGTGCCTTCGGGCGCTTCCACCTTCAACCGAACGCAACCGGCGAAGTTCTGTCCCATATTGAAAATGTATACACCTTCGCTTGGAGATGTGATCTCGACCGGCTGGAGCTCTTCCGTTGCACGGATGGGCACGCCAGGATAGGCCTCTCTGATGGCCGTAGGCGATTCCATAGCGGTCACGGGGAGCCATTCTGCAGCCTCGAAGGAGGCCGTGTCCCAACCCGCCGCTTCCTGCCGGGCGTCGTAGGTCTCGCCCATCTGCAGATCGCTTCCACGGATGGGGCCAAGCCCGGCCCGCCAGGTTTCGTCGGTAGCGACAACAGATGTACTTCCGTCGTCGTATTCGATTTCGAGTTGAGCGCACAGCGCAGGCACCTCGCCGTAGAAAGCGCGGCCCGCGTTGCCCCGGTTCTGAAGCAGCCCGAAGCCCACGTATCCCGCGTACCAGCCATTGGACAGAACGCCGCCGATGGCGTTGTCGCCCTGTTGCAGGAGGTCCGTCACGTCATAGGTCTGGTAGTAGACGCGTTTGTTGTAGTCGGTCCAGCCGGGCGCAAAGTAGTCGTCGCCTACGCGTTGACCGTTGATGGACAGCTCGTAGATGCCGAGAGCTGTGGCGTGTACCGTGGCGCGCCGGATCGGGCGGTCGGCCGCGAATTCCTTTCGCAAATAGGGACTTGGCGGCAGCATGAGTTCGGGGTCTTCATTGAGTTCGCGGGTGTCGGCCCCGATCCACTTGGCGGACCAGTCTTCGGGCGCGAGGAGTCCCATGGTCCACAGCGCCGGTTCGCTCCAGGGAGACGGATTGCCGTCGCGGTCCCACGCGCGCACCTTCCAGACGCAGCGCGTCCGCGAGGCCAACGGCGCACCGTCGTAGACCACATGAGCGGTCTGGTCCGACTCCACCTTGCCCGAGTCCCACAGGTCGGCGTTGCCAGCGGCCAGTTGCGCTTCCGTCGTAGCGACAAGCACCTGGTAGGCCGTCTGATTCGCCCCCCGGCGCGGCGACTCCACCACCCAACTCAGGCGAGGCTGGGTTTCGTCGATGCCCAGCGGGTTCACAAGGTATTCGCAACGCAGGTCGGTGCAGGTGAGTGTTCCCATGGTGTCTTCGGCTCCCACTTCGGCCATGCCGCACAGGGCGAACACGGCAATTGCGATCACGGACATGCTTGGTCGGTTCTTCACGGGAATGCGGTTCCTTCGTTGGGTTCTTGGAGATCCGGCAGACGGCGTCGCTCGCGTCGTCGGCAAGCGCGTAGTGTAGCGCAGAGGGGATTCCGGGGACAATGGGGAGGTGAGGGCCCGGGAGTGAGTTGAACGGGAGTGGTGCGTGCTCTTCGCGGCCGGGGCCGTTCCTCGACGCACCCTACAAGAACAACGTGTCAGCAGGGTGCGTCGAGGCGCACTAACCACAGATCGGATTCGTAGGGTGCTGTCGAGGCGCACCAGAGGTGCGGCGCAGGCGGGGCGAGCACGCACCATCCCTACCGGAACGGCCGATGATCCCCCATCTGCACAACGCGCAGGACCGCCGATTCGCTCTGGCCGCCCGTCACCACGGTCTCGCCGACCTCGTTCACGCTGCGCGCGTTCAACTTGTACTCCCGTTTGCCCAGGGTGGTGAACTTGAACCGGCCCTCTTCGTCGGTGGGCTGGTCGGCGTCTACGTAGCCGTGGACTTCGGGTACCGAGAAGTCGACGGGCAACGCATAGACTTCGATATCCTTGAGAGGCGCGCCGGTCGCATCGTCAACCAGCGTTCCTTCCACCACCTGCCCGTGCTCCAACTGAATGGTGACAAGTCCCTTGCCGGGCACGACCTCTTGCGAAACGGGCCGGTAGTCGGCCAACGGACGAATCTCGACGCTGTAGTGTCCGGGCACGTCTGGATTGACGTGCTCGAAGGTGCAGCGGCCGAATCGGTCCAATTGGACTGGAGAACCGCCAAACCCGTGGTTGTAGGGAGAGCTGTAGTGGAGACCGATGGGCACCCGGGCGGGCTTGCCCTCAGGATCGAGTACTTGGACGGGTAGCGCCAGGCCCTCAACGTGCTGAAGGCTCACTTCGTGCAACGGCGTGTCTTCGTCCACCCGGAGCGGCTCCGTCACAACGTATTGCGGTCCAGTGTGGCTCACGATTGCGTAGATGCCGCCCAAAGGCAACGGCCCGGCGGCGAACCTGCCGTCGGATCCGGTTCGGATCCCGTCCAGGTTGAGAAAGCCTCCGCGTTTCTCCATGACCTCGGGGCGCTCTGCCATGCAGACCGTGACGAAGGCGCCGGGTACAGGCGCCCCGTCCGAGTCCACCAGGCGTCCGTAGACCGCCCCCGCCGGCACGGCATCGGCAAGGACCACGAGGGTCTTGTCACCGGGCGGAATATCCACATCGTTGGCATGCGGTAGCCAGTACCCGATGGTTTCCGTCGTGGCCTGGAAGTTGAGTTTCCTCGGTACCGGAACCGTGAGCCGAGCATCCCCGTCGACGATGCTGGGGTCCAACGTCTCGGATCTTCTGTCAACGGGGCTGTAGTGATTGACCCGGATCGATCCGGTCGGTGGCGGGCTCCCCTTCGGCGTGGCCAATCGGATGACGACCTCGCGTGTCTGCACGAGCGGTTCGCTTCCCGACTCGGATGCCGTTCCCGAGTCCAGGTCGATGACGAGTCCTTCGACGGGTTGGCGGACTTCCAGGGGCATTGTGATGCCACCGGCGACAAGCGTCCCCTCCCCCGGCCAAATCTCGCGAATCTCGAAATGCCCCTTGCCGTCGCGGACCTCGATGGGGGCTCGGAATCTGTTCACGTCGTGGCGATTGCCGACGCTGAATCGTGCCTCGTACCTCACGACGGGCTCGCTGTTCCACGTGTCGAGCGAATCGAGGTCTCCAGTGACCGTGCCTCGAATGTACAGAGGAGGATCCATGAGGACGTCCTTCTCCGGAGTGCCGGCGCGAACCCCAAGCGTCATCATACGCGCACCGTCCGGCGTCTCGACAAAGCCGTGATACACGCCGTCGTCGCGAAGGGTGTCGAGGGTGACGCGACCGTCGTCGCCGCCCGTGGCCCAGACCGGCCGGTACTCCTCCTGGGTGAAGCTGTGGCTCGAATCGCCCACCGTCTCCATCAACGGGTTCCAGGTGGCGCCAGGAACCAACTCGCCCGTCTCGCGGGACCGCACGACGAAGGTCGTGGGCGCCGCGGGCGCGAGGGTGACCAAGTACGGTTCATCCGGGCCGATAACGGCATCCTTCACCACCTCCCGCTGGAACCCGGATGCCACGATCTTGATGTCATGGGGAAGGGGGCTCCAGTGATCAAGCGATACCAGGCCATTCTCGTCCGAACGCGCGTCGCTGATCGAATGGGTGCCGGAACCCGACCCTTCAAATCGGATCCAACTCATGAGATCGACGGTCGCCCCGGCGACTGGTGCGCCGGACGGGTCCTCCAGGCGGATCGTGCCCGTGTACCCAGGTTCAAGCACCAACTCCACGTCGTCTATCACCGCGTCCGGGACTGCCTTCAGGACCGGGCTCTGGGCTATGGCATAGCCCGGTGCCTTGAGCGTCAGCACTACCGAGCCGCTTCGTACCGTGGCTTCGAAGGTGGCTCCGGATGCACTCACGGAGTTGCCCACACTCTCAAGACAACTTCCATTGCGCGAATGGCTGATGGAGTGTATCCCCAGCTTCTCCGGCAAGGGACTGCCGTCACTCGTTCGCACCGTTCCGGAGATTGTGGTTCTCCCCTCGCGTGCATCGTCGTTCGATGGCCCGTGGGTCTCGTGGACGACTTGGAGCGCCTCGATACGTTCCGCGGGCGTCATCACCTCCGCCACGGCGGACACGCTCATGTAGGCGCATCCACCCAGCAAGGCGAGGAACGCCGCCACCCCCACGGTCACGCCTGCCATCGCATACCACGGCACGCGGAGATGGGGCCGATGGTCGGGCCGTACCAGGCGACGGACGCGATCCACGAGGCCGGTGGACCCCTCGTCGCCGCCCATGGCCGGATTCAGCGACAGGCGCGCGCCGTGGAGATGGTCGGCCACGGTCGCCAGCACGTGGGCGTAGGCCGCGCCGTCACCGACGACGGCCGCGGCGTAGGCGTCGCAGCAGGCTTCGCGTTCGACGCGGATGCGGCGGCCAATCCACCACACGGCCGGGTTGAAGAACAGGAGCGATTCGATGAGGGTCTGGCCGACGGAAAACAGGTAGTCATGACGGCGCACGTGGGCCAGTTCGTGGGCCAGGATGGCGCGCACGTGGTCCATGGGCAACCCGGTTGCGACCGACACGGGCAGCAAGATGGCAGGATACAACGCCCCTGTCACCACAGGGCCGACGATATGGTCGCCCACAAGCACGGCGACTCCGCGCGTGATGCCCAGGGCGAGGCGCAATTCGTCCATGACCGCCAGGAGCGACTCGTCGGTCACGGGCCGACACTGTCGTCGCATGCGACCTGCGCCGGATAGCATGGTCAAAGCGCGTCCGAGGGCCATCCCCGCGCCCAGGAGCCAGAGGGGCGCCAACCATGCGGTCCACGGGTTTCTCGCCGGACGCGGTGGCAACGGTACGCTCGCGGGCTTCACGGTGGGCGCGCTCGTGTTGGGCGATAGCTCTGAAACGGTCTCAGGGGCGAGCGTGGCCTGAACAGCCTGCTCCTCGGCCTCGGGCCACTCGTACGACACGGCCGCCCACGCGCACAGGGTTCCAAAGACGACCAACCCAAGCCCCGCGATGCAGACGCCGTAGCGCAGGTCGGCACGCCACGCCGGAATGCGCCGCAAGACGGCGAAGAGGATCAGGGATACGACGGCCCCTATCCACAGCGAATGGGCCAACGCGGTTATCAGATGGGCCCAGAATGGCCCCTGGAATTCAGTCGCTATCGCGCTCATTCCTTTCCTCCTCCGCCGGTATCCTCGGCGTTC
>JAAEQP010000594.1 GCA_024231375.1 bacterium
ACATCGCCGTCTTCTTCGGCAGGGGATCTCTCGGCAAGCTTGGCCCACACTGCGTCGACGCTCAGCACGTCGCAGTCGTAGGTCAACCGAATCGCGTCATACGAAAGGCCCAGCGTCGGTGAAATCTGGTTGCCGATGAGCCAACCCTTACCAAATTTCAGGTCCTGACGACCGATCCGCAGCCGCAGCGGCTGGCCAAGCAACTGCTCCACCTGAATGTACGCCTGCTGCACTTCCACGTCGTCCGCACTGTTCGCGCGCGAATCCGCGCCCGTAACGTAGTTCGACCGGAAATCCTCGCCCCAGACCGCGTAGTCTTGCAGTTCAATGAACGCGCAGACATCCTCCGTGAAATCCGCCGACACGTACAGCGACGTCCGCTGCTCGACGATAGTCCGGTTATGGCCATCGTCGTCCCAATCGTAGACACTCGATGCGCCCAGGAAGCCAATCGGCCGACCCGGCAGAAACGAGTTCGGTATCCGCGTCTCGCGCGGGCCATTCCAGCCGTTCCTCCAGTACCGGCCCCGGATCCGGATCTGGCCACCCACCTGAACATTCTGCAATTCCGCATACGCACTACCCGCCACCAACACGATCAGCGCAACACACACCATCCTTCGCATGCTTCCTCCTTCCGAAGGCCTTCGCTTCGCTGAAACGAATCCCCTCCGCACGGATCCAACACACTCACCCCTGCCCCGGCTCTTTCCGCGCGAACCCAAGGCAAGACGGACTACCCTTACTGCACTAAAGACGAGTCTACTTCCATTTTTCTCAGAATTCAACGACTATTTCATCCTATTCTCTCGGTTTCAAAGCGGGCTGGCTGGAGACCCAGCCCCGGTTCTGACATAATCCCGCACGGATAGGGCCGACCTCAACCTTCTCTACGGGGGAGTCCGCGTGCGAAACATCGAACTAAAGGCCGCGTTGGGGGACAGGGGCCGCGCCGTCCAGGTCTGCCAGGAACTGGGCGCATCACACGAGGGAGACATCCATCAGATCGACACCTACTTCGCCGTCCCCCAAGGCCGCCTGAAACTGCGCGAGAGCGATCCGGGCGACGACTATCTGGTCCACTACGAACGCCCCGACGTAGCCGAGGCGAGAGCCTGCGACTATACAATCTCCATAGTGCCGCGATCAGTCAAGTCGTTTCTGGGGAAGGTGTTAGGCGTGATAGCCGAAGTGGATAAAATCCGCACCCTCTACCTCTGGGAGAATGTGCGAATCCATCTCGACACCGTCGTGGGGTTGGGTGAGTTCATCGAGTTTGAGGCCGTGCTGTCGGAGAAATACCACGATGCCGACGGACACGCCGAACTGGCCCGGCTTCTCGATGCCTTCGCCATCGCCGACTCCGACATTCTCGACTGCTCCTACCTGGACCTCGTTACCAGGCGGTAGGCCTCAGCCCGGTCAGGGTTGCACCACCACACGCATGCCCGCATGCGATTCGGCCATGGCGAAGGCCTCCGCCGCCTGATCCAGCGGGTACGTGTGCGACACATACTGCTTCATGTCCACCACCCCGTCCGCGATGAGATCGATGGCTTTCTGGTGGTGTCGCGGCATGCACCCGTGGGCGCCGCACACGAACAGCTCCTTGTAGTGAATCACGTTCGTGTCCAAGGTCACCATCGACTTGTCCTTCGGGAGACCCCCGAAGAAGTTCACCCACGCACGGTTCTTCGCCATGTTGATGGCGTCCACCTGCGCCTCGGGCGAAGGGCACGCCGTCACAATCACATCGGCGCCCAGCCCGTCCGTCTCCTCCTTCACCCGTGCCACCGGGTCTTCCTCCGACGAGCAAATGTACACGTCCGCACCAAATTGCTTCGCCTTCTCCAGCCGCGGCCGCGACCGCTGCACCACGATCACCTTCCCCGCGCCCATGCGCCGGGCCACCTCGATGATCATGCATCCAATCGGCCCCGCCCCGATGATGACTACCGTGTCCCCAAACCCCACGGGGGATAGCTCCAGCGCGTTCAACACGCATCCAAGCGGCTCCGCCAACGCGGCCTCGTCGAAGGACACATGGTCGGGCACCTTATGCACGGGTCCGTAGTTCACCACCGTACGGTTCAGCAGCACGTATTCCGCGAAACTCCCCGGAAACTGGTACCCCATCGCGTAATTAGTCTGACAGTTGTTCCCAATGCCCGCCTCGCAGAACGTGCATTCTCCACACGGAACGTCCGCCCCGATGCACACCCGGTCGCCTTCGGCAAACCTCTGCACATTGCCCCCCACGGTCACCACTTCGCCTGCCGACTCATGCCCCATGACCGCCGGTGGCTTCAACCGAGGGTTGCCGTGATGAAACATCCGAATGTCCGACCCACACACCGCACACGCGCGTACCCGTACAAGCACGCTGTCGCCGTCCACTTCCGGCGTCGGCACATCACGCGTCACAAGCTTCTCAAGATCTTCAAGAACAGCCGCTCTCATCAACCTATCTCCATTCACTCGGGCGTTCACGCGCCCGCGTCACTCACATACATCACCTTGTTCGAGAACTCCGTACGGTCCCGCATCATTGCCATTGCCCCGGGCAATCCCTCCAAACCCACACGGTGCGTGATGAGAGGCTCCACGGCCAGACGGCCCGTCGCCATGAAGTCCAGTGCCAGTTTCCACTCGTTCCGGGGCAGATCCGAATACGACGAGTTCCACGTCCCCACCACCGTCAGTTCCTTGCGCAGGATCGCCCAGTACGAATCTTGCGACAGCTTCATCTCGCCCGACGGGTTGCCCATCAGCACCACACGGCCAAACGGCCGCGTACACGGCATGCACTGCTCCAACGCCGCCGCGCTGCCAGCCGCTTCAATCACCAGGTCCGCGCCACGCCCCGTCAGGCCCATGGCCCACTCGGTCACGTCGCCCTCCAACGCGTTGAACACGTCCGTGAAGCCAAGGCCCCGCGCAAACGCGATCTTGTCCTTGTCGATATCGACCAGGAGTGTTTGGGCCGCACCCCACGCCTGGGCCCACTGCGCCAACATCAGGCCGATGGGGCCCGCGCCGAAAATCAGCACCGTGTCGCCCAGGTCAACACCGCCCTGCCGCAACGCGTGCGCCGCTACGGCAGCCGGTTCCACCATCGCCGCCGCCTCGAACGACACGCCCTCCGGCATGGGCACAAGATTCCAGACCGGCGCGCACACGGTTTCCGCAAACGCACCGTCGCTTCGGGATCCCAGGTAGTCGTAATCCTCGCACAAGGCATACTCGCCCTTGCCGCACATGGCGCAGGCCTTGCACGGAATCAAAGGAAACACCGCACACCCGCGGCCCATCCATTCGGAATCCACCCCGTCGCCCACGCCTGCGATCACGCCCGAGAACTCATGCCCCGGAATCGTGGGAAACGTGTACGTCCCCTTCGTGAACACACGCGGGATGTCCGACCCGCACACGCCACATGCCCGGATACGCACCAAGACCTCGCCCGCTCCCGGCACCGGGTCCGGCGCATCCTCACACCTCAGATCGCCGATTCCGTGCAGCACACATGCTTTCATAGACCGTCCTCGAATAGGTGAGTTCACATGCCCTTCACGCAGCCAGCATACCACACCCGCCCCGAACCACGAGCCACGCCCATTTTCCCGTAGAGCCGGGCTTCGTCCCGGCCCTCTTTCCGCTCTGGCATGGCCTCTCGGCCGCGCCACCACGTGACTCGAAGGTCATGCCACGACAACCCACGCAAGTCCGCACAGCGGACGGCAGATCGTAGCCACGGGCGCAAGCCCGTGGAATCCCCTCCCTTCCCAAAGGAGCCCCCGCAGGGCGGCGACACATTCCCCTCACACCCTGTCAATACCCCCATGCCAATCCGGCCGAAACCGCGACTGCAATTCCCACGCGTCCAACACCACCAGCGCGGCCATGCTCTCCATCACCGGAATTACCCGCGGCACAATGCACGGGTCGTGGCGTCCATGCACCTCAATCGTCCGATCCTCACCGTCCATGCCCGTCGTATCCTGAGGCTTCGCGATAGACGACGTCGGCTTCACTGCGATCCGAAGCACCACTGGTTGCCCTGTCGAGATGCCACCCGTGATGCCCCCGCCGTGGTTGCTCCGGAACCCATCCTTCTTCATCCCGTCGTTCGCTTCGCTGCCCCGCATCCGGCTCAGCGCGAATCCGTCGCCCACCTCAATCCCCTTCGTGGCGCCAATCGTCATCAACGCGCCCGTCAGCTTGGCATCGATCTTCCCGAACACCGGATCGCCAATCCCTGCCGGAAGTCCGTGGATTTCCAGTTGCACCACGCCGCCCACCGAATCGTTGTCGTCCTTGGCCGCTAGAATCGCTTCCGCCATCCGCTCGGCCGCGGCCGGGTCCGCGCACCGGGCCGGATTGTCCTCAATCGCGTCGTAATCGCATCGCTCCGCCACGACCCCCGCGATTTCCACCGCATGTGCCACGATACGCACGCCCCGCTCCGACAGCATCTTCTTCGCGATGGCGCCGCACACTACACGCCCCGCCGTTTCCCGGCCGGACGAACGCCCCCCGCCCCGATGGTCGCGAATCCCGTACTTCTTGTAGTACGTGAAATCCGCGTGGCCTGGGCGAAACGCATCGCGCAAGGCCTCGTATTTCGTAGAGTCCTGGTCCCGATTGAACACCACCATGGCGATGGGCGCGCCCGTGGTCTTGCCTTCGAAGACGCCCGAGAGGATTTGCACGCGATCCGCCTCGTTCCTCGGCGTAGTCAGTGCGCTCTGGCCCGGACGCCGCCGGTCGAGTTCGCGCTGCACGTCCTCGGCATCGACAGCCACACCCGGGCGGACCCCGTCCAGCACAGCCCCGATAGCCGGGCCATGGCTTTCGCCAAACGTCGTCATCCGAATCACGTCGCCGTAAGTGTTCGGCGCCCTCGAACGGAGCCTCAGTTCCTGTGCAACAAGCCGGGAAAGGCGTTCCGCAATCTGCTCGGGTTCATCACTCGACGTGTCCAGGAAGATGTCGGTGAACGGGAACACCACCTCGCCGTAGTACGCCACGCGCTCGTCGAAACGTGCCCGTCCGTCAGCGCCGCGAAGCCACGGTGGCACGCCCGCCCGCGTGGCCCGTTCCCACAACACATCCGGCGGCGCGGTCAAGTAGATGACGATGCCGTCCTCCCGCAATCGCCATCGGGCATCCGGATTCAGCATGGTCGATCCACCCGTGACAACCACCTGCCAGTTGTCGCCCGTCATCAACTCCACCACCTGCGCCTCGAACTTGCGGAAAGGCTCTTCACCGAGACGTTCGTAGATTTCGCGGCAGCCCAGGGGCTCCCCGTCCTGGCATGCGAAGAGACGTTCGATCTCCTCGTCGGTTTCCGTCATCGGAATCCCGAGCCGATCCGCCAGGGCTCGGCTCACGCTGCTCTTTCCTGCCCCCTTCGGACCCGCCACAACGATACGCATCTCTTAATGCTCCCTTTCGTCCCGCGAAACCGGTTTCGCAGTCCCATATGCCCATCAAGCATAGCCCGGCGTGGTCGAAACCTAGATCAACCCATCCGGGTCGCGGAGTATTCCCGTATCCGGGCGGAGAAGTGCCTCCTGCAGGAGCTGGAGCCCCTTCGGAATTCGCGGCCACGGAGGCGATGGCGCGGGGTCTCCCGAACGCGCTACTTTCGAACGCCCATCGCGGTCGTCAGACTGTAGTTGAACCCCAGGTCGCAGGCGTACTCCAACTCGAAGAAGTACGCCCCATACCCGGACTCGGGCGCCCGAACCCGCCCTCGGTACACGCCCGGTTTGCGCGGCGCGACGATCTGGCTCTTCCACGCGTCGCCAATCGTCATGCGGCGGAAGTCCTTCGTGTCCGCAACCGCACTCCAGGCCCGTACCGTCACCGGAGCCGACTCCGTCAGAATCTCGAACTCGCCGTTCTTCTTGATAGTCCACGAGAATCGAGGCATCTCCCGGTCCGCCAGAATGTGCGCGTAGAACGCCGTCAGAGCCCGCACCGGTCCCTCGTTGTCGAACTGGCCGTGGTCCGCATTCGGCTCGTAGCGGATGAATTTTGGTCCCTTCAACTCAGGGAAATAGAGCTTGGCTGCGTCCACCGTCCAGTACTCGTCGCCCGATCCCAGCAGAACCAGTTTCGGCAGCGTCAGATCCTCAATATAGGAATAGGGGTCCACGATCTTCCGCAGATCCGCCCCCTCCGGAGACTCCACAAGGTCCATCAGGTTCATTTCTTTGTAGTCATTGACCTCTTCGCTGTAGTCGCCATAACACTCCCGCTGATACCGCATCTGCGGGGCCATGTTGAGCACATCGATCACCTGAGGCGCAATCGCCACCACACGCGCGTCCACCGCCGCCGTGAGCCACGTCGTCCAACCCCGTTTCGACACCCCCGTCACCACGAACTCGTTTACCACCACCGGCGGTGTGAGATCCCGTACGCAGAACGCCTGCACCGCGTCCATGGCGCGCACCGCGCTCTTCACCATTGCCACCAGTACCGGCCACGTAGAATCATCCGTTTCCACGTACTTGGCGAAGGTATACGCAATAATCTCGTCCTCGGTACGCCCCTCCTCTTCGCCCGTGAACACCAGCGGCTGGTTCGGTACGTTCTGCAACACCGACACCACCGATTTCGTCTGCTTGGCGATGGTCGCGAACCGTGCCGGCGCCTCCATAGGCGCTTCATCGGTGTGCTTGCCCCCGCCGATGTAGAGAAGCGACCCCTTCGACGCCACCTCGTCCGGTTTGATCACCGTCAGCCAATGCTCCCAGACCGCAGGCTTCGCATCCGCCCCCCGCCACGTCTGCGACGTCAATCGAAGCACGAACGCCGTGTACCCATCTCCCTCGATCGCGCTGTGGAGCACGTATCCGAAGCTCGGGTCCGGCGCGCGCACATACTCCTCCAGCGGTCCCGCCGCCGCCGTCGACGCCAGTACCACCAGCAGCAGGCCAACCGCCAGCGCTTTGTGCCGATACCTCATGATAGAACGATCTCCTTCCGGTCCCTTCGCGCGCCTCGACGAACGCCTTCTTGCGCCGTCGCTCTGAACCCATCCGAGAATGATAGCCAACTCACCCTGCCCGAGGCAACGCGGAGTGGGGGGGCGGAGCTGTGGCGCCGCCGAGGAATCATGCGCGCGTAAGAACAGAAGCGAAAAACCGGGACTGTACCAAGCGGAGTCCGCCGTAGGCGGACGCAGACGGGACTGTCCCAGGTCTCTTTGTGGCCTGCGCGTGGCGAGGCGATACTCTTTCAACGGCTCCACTGACCCCAGCGAGTCCGCCGTAGGCGCACGAGACGGGTCTGTTCCTAGCCTCTTTCGCGGTCTTCGCCTCCTCAGCAGCCCAACTCTCCCAGACACTTGCCGCAACTTCGCTCGTAGCCCCGCCCTCCGCCCACGAAAAAGGCCGGGCATCTCCAAGAGATGCCCGGCCCGGTCAAACTGCTTTCGTGAGAATACGTGCCTACTGGCTGTTGCCGCAGGGACTAGAACAGAGTCATCGTTTCCGCGAAGGTCCGCGAGATCGGGAAGTCGCCCGGGTACCGAACGAAGGACACGTGACCGTCCATGTAGAGCACGTTAGCGCCGCCCGGCACGTGGTTGAACGACGCATAGTCGCCGCCCACTTCCGGGTTGATCTCATCAAACATCACCGGAAGCTCGGACTGGGCCATTGCCGTCGCGGCCGGATTGTTGATGTCCGAAATCATGAAGCGTTCGACGCCTTCCCGAAGCCGGTAAAGGGTCACGTCGGCGAGTTCGATGTCGGCCTCGTATGCGCTGAAGTCCGACGACGTGCCGTTGGCAACCGCCGTGCTGGCGTCCGCTAGGGCGGGCACGACGTTGGTCTCCAACTCGCTGAGCAGGCCGGTGTAGCGCGCGTCAGAACCCAACACCGACGCGAGCGGGGAGTTCTGAACCGACGGGTCGGAGAAGACGAGGGTCTTGCTCATGGCCCAGGACAGATACAGGTAGGACTGCGGCCCCAGGTTGCACTGTCCAACGTTGCCTGCGGCGTCGACAAATGCGTCGTATGCCTGATCCGGGTTCACGTACGACGGGCAAATGAGGACATTTACATCCGTCAGATACTCCGGGTAGATGGCAGCACCGCACGGCGCGAGTTTGCTCGCGAAGTCGGTCTGTTCCGTGTCGCACAGCGCGCCCGAGAGGCGGCGGAGCGGCGGGAACTTCTCGCCCTTCGACTCGTTGGCGTACATCTTGAACACGATGCCGATCTGCTTCAGATTGTTCTGGCAGCTCGCGCGCCGCGCCGCTTCGCGCGCACGCGCCAGTGCCGGAAGGAGGATCGCTGCGAGAATACCGATGATGGCGATTACCACCAACAACTCGATCAGTGTGAATCCATGCTTCTTCATTGCATTGGTCCCTTTCATTCGTCACGGATTAGGAAAAGCGAAAAGGGCAGTCTGCCGCCTACGGGACGAGAGACCCGCGCCCTCTCCACGAATCACCCCCGCACAACCGCCCCCATACTCCCTCTTGAGCCACAGCCGCGTCCCAATCCGGTGCTGGGCCTTGCGCAAGGTCGCTGTACACTAGCACAGGATGCGCCGAATGTCAATCCAAGAAGTTGACACAGCGCTTGCGCTTCTCGCAACCTCCTTTGCAAATGTAAACTATACGAATGAACTGATCGTCAACTCCCGGGTTCGCTTCTTGCAGGGGCTGTGGTAGAATGGCCTCGGTCGTGATGACATCGGTGGCAGCGGCCCGGCGTCCACGTGGGCGTGGTGCGGCCTGGGTCGTATGCTTCGGAGAGCGGCTGTACCTCTATGCGCGACAGCAGGTTACATATCCTGATGATCGGTCCCGATAGCCGCCGAGTCCCATCGGCTCGTGGA